>JAISCK010000044.1 GCA_031265635.1 Spirochaetaceae bacterium | reverse complement strand
AGCTCAGGGCGGCAAGTTTTTCCCTGATAAACTCGCTTTTTTCCTTGAGGCCGATGTTTCCCGTGTTGAGCATGAGGATATTGGGCCGCCGGGGGTCAAGTTTTACCTTGCCTGAGGATTCCTGCATGAGCCTGACAAGCCGGTCTATCTTGACTTTTGAGACCTTGCCGAATTCAATCTGTACTATGCTGTCCCTTTCCTTGAGGGATACCACCGCGATTTCCCGGCAGATGATGCGTATCTCGGAGAGGGCAAGGAGCGAGGCCGCTTCGTCGGGCAGGGGGCCGAAGCGGTCGAGAAGTTCGGCATACACCCGCTCAAGCTCGTCCTTGCTGGTAATGGACGCTATCTTCTTGTAGACTTCCATTTTTTCCTGGACCGAATCAATATAGGAATCAGGTATGAAGCCTGAATATTCGAGTTCCAAACGGGTTTCTGCCGGCGCCTGGTAGTGTTCGTCGGCGAGGCGCTGTATGGCTTCGTCAAGGAGGCGTACATAGAGGTCAAAGCCCACGGAGTAAATGTCCCCGGACTGTTCCCTGCCCAGGAGGTTTCCCGCACCCCGTATTTCCATGTCCTTCATGGCTACCTTAAAGCCCGATCCCAATTCGGTAAAATCGGAAATAACCGCAAGCCGCTTCATGGCAAGTTCGGTCAGGGGCTGGTCTTTTGGATAGAACAGATAGGCGTAGGCCACCCGGTCGGACCGGCCTACCCTGCCCCTGAGCTGGTAAAGCTGGGAAACGCCGTACATATCGGAGCGGTCTATGATGATGGTGTTTACGTTGGGGATGTCTATGCCGTTCTCAATGATGGTTGTCGATACCAGCACATGAAAGCCGCCGTGTATGAAGCGGTGCATCACGTCTTCAAGATCCCGGCTGTCCATCTGCCCGTGGGCGGTTTCGACAAGCATTTCGGGGACCAGGTGCTCAATCTTCATGCGGGTCTTGTCAAGGGTTTCCACGCGGTTGTGAAGAAAAAATATCTGCCCGCCCCGCTCAACCTCGCGCCGTATGGCGGCGGCCAGTTCTTCTTCATTATATTCTCCTATTATGGTCTCTATGGGATGCCGGTTCCGGGGCGCCGTGGCAAGGAGACTCATGTCCCGTATTTTAAGGAGGCTCATGTGAAGGGTGCGGGGTATGGGCGTGGCGGAAAGGGAAAGGCAGTCCACATTGGTTTTAAGTTCCTTGAGCCTCTCCTTGTCTTTGACGCCGAAGCGCTGCTCTTCGTCTATGATCATGAGACCCAGGTCCTTAAAGCGCACGTCCTTCTGTATGATGCGGTGGGTTCCCACCAGTATGTCAACGGCGCCGGAACCTGCCGCCTCCAGGGTCTTTCTTGTTGTGGAGCGGTCCACAAAGCGCGAGAGCATACCCAGCGTAACCGGGAACTGCTTAAAGCGTTCCTGGAAATTCTCGTAATGCTGTTCGGCCAGTATGGTAGTAGGGGCGAGAAAGGCGACCTGCTTGCCTCCCATGACGGCTTTAAAGCAGGCCCGTACCGCTACTTCGGTTTTGCCGTAGCCGACATCTCCGCAGACCAGCCTGTCCATGGGATGGGGGCTTTCCATATCTTCTTTTATCTCTTCAACACAGCGAAGCTGATCCGGGGTTTCGTCAAAGGGAAAGGCGGCTTCAAACATAGTCTGCCATTCGGTGTCATGGGGAAAGGCAAAGCCTGTTGACGCCTTGCGTTTTGAATACAGGCTGAGAAGTTTTTCCGCTGTTTCTTCAACAGACTGCTTGACCCTGCCCTTGCGGTTTTCCCAGTTTTTTGAACCAAGTTTGTCAAGGCGCGGCGCGCCGCCTTCGCTGCCTATATAACGCTGAACCAGGTTGACCTGTTCTATGGGAACAAAGACAGTCTCTTCGCCTGAATATTGGAGCTTCACATAATCCCGTTCATGGCCCAGGGCCTTCACCCGCTCGATGCCCTTAAAAAAGCCTATGCCGTAGTTTACATGAACCACATAATCGCCGGGATTAAGCTCCACAAAGGTATCGATGACGGCGCTGCGGACTGTTTTCAGCGAGCGGAGGGGGCGCTTTCTCCGGCCAAAGATTTCATTTTCCTGAACGACCATGAGCTTGATGTCGGGCAGGGCAAAGCCGGCGCTCAGGGGCAGGGTAATGACATCAAGCGATGGAATATCTTTGAGAAGTTCAAGGAGTCTCAGGGCCTGGGCGTCGGACTCGGCGGCCACAAGAAGCTTCCAGCCCTGGCGCGACAGGGAAGAGAATTCTTCTTTTAGATAGTTGATGTTTCCGAAAAAGCTCCTTGCCGAATCGCAGGACAGGGCAAGGCGCAGCACGCCGGGAGCGGGCTTTTCTTTCATGTCCATAAAGGAGACGGTTTTTTTGCCGGCAAGAGCGGCAAGGCCCGCAAAGTCAAGAAGTATGCGGGAAGGCGCGGGCACCTCCCTGGGACTCACTCCGCCCCTAGGCTCTGCCGGAGCGCCCCTGCCGCCTTTGTCTTTACCTTTACCTTTGTCGCCTTTGTCTTTACCTTTGTCCCGGCTCTTATCTTTGCCTTTGCCGCCTTTGTCTCCGTTGCCCCTGTCCCTGCCGCCCTTGTCCCGGCCCTTGTCTTTGCCGCCCTTGTCCCTGCGGTCCTTGGGGCCTTGTTCCGGCGCGGGGGAAAAGCCCCGGCGCGCCCTGATGTAGAGGCTTTCGTATTCCTTCCGCAGGGCGCTCTGGGCGTTTTCAAGCCTTTCCCGTTCCATAAACACAAGGACCGAATCGCCGCCCATATAATCGAGTATGGTCGCGGGCATACCGCCGGGCCGGGCGGAACTGTCAAAGGCAAGGGGGAAAAAAAGTTCCTCCCCCGGCATTGCCCGCCGTTCTATGAGTTCTTCAAGGATGGGCCCGCAGCCACGGGAAAATTCCTCAAACGAAGCGAGGTTTTTTTCCAGCGCCTCAATACGCCCGTCTGACCAGATGAGTTCCTTGAGGGGGCGTATGGTGAGCTTTGTAAGCCTTTCCTGCCCGCTCTGGTCTATGGGATCAAAAGCCTTTATTGATTCAAGCCTGTCGTAATCAAAAAGAAGGCGGAAAGCCCTTTCGTCGCCGCCCATAAACACATCACACACTTCCCCCCTGAGGGCGAATTCGCCGGGAACCTGAACCTTGGGGACCCTGGTATAGCCGAGCGAAACAAGCCTGGCGGCCAGGGCCCCCGTGTCAATGGCGCCGCCTTCCTCAAGGGTGTAAAGGAGGCTCTTAAAGTACTCAGGCGGCGGCAGGGGGGTAAGAAAGGCCCGCTGGGAAAGAACCGCGATGCCCTTCCCGCCTTCCAGAATATGGCTTAACGCGGCGCTCCGCTCGCCGAACACCGCCGACAGGGGGGCCATTTCCCGGTAAGGCATGGTTCCCCACCAGGGAAAACGGAGTACCGGAACGGAAAAACCCGCCAGGTCCACGCACAAATCCTCCGCCTCGCGGTCCGTGGGAGTTACAACGACAATCAGGGCCGGCCGCTTTTTGTACAGCAGCACGGTGAGCATGGCGCGGAGGGCGCCCTCGGCGCCTTCAATCTCAAGGGGAAAACGGGAGGCCGCATAGGCTTCTTCCACCGCCCTGACCTGGGCGGAACCGGTGATTTTGTCCAATGCCGCGGGAAATAATAAGGTGTTCATATAAAGTTACCGATTATATATAGGGAAGCTCCGGAAACCCCGCCCTGGTTCCCGGAGCGTTCAAATTTAAAAGAGCCCCAGGCTGTAACCGGGCTTTGAAACGGAGTTCCATAGTGAAACATACTAAATTTATGCTTTTTTTTCTAGTATGGTTCCCTGTTCTCGGCAGCGTAAGCGCCGCCGAATCAGTGGATATAAACATACGCTACTTTGACAAGAGAATTTACTATGTTGAAAGGGACCCCATACTGGTTCAGCTCACCATAAGCAACCGGGGAACTTCAACCTACCGGTTCAAACTTGCCGAAGAACGGGCTTTTTCCGTTGATTTTGACATAAAAACCCTGACAAACCGGGCGGTAGACGCCACAGACTCTCTGATACGCAGGCGCACCCTGAACAGCCAGGTTTTTTTCAGGGAAGTCTCCGTGGAACCCGGCGAATCCTTTTCCTTTGTCGAGGACCTCAGGGATTACGGGATGCTCAACCAGAGCGGCTCCTTTATAGTACAGGCCAGGCTCTACCCCGAACTCATGAGAAACGCCCGGACGGATCTTTCCCCGGACGCTCTGGAATCAAACCGGCTCAGCCTTAACCTGAGACCCGTTCCCCTTTCGGAAGACGGAAGTATACCCCTGGTCCTTGACGCGGATACCAACGCCATCCTGGTACGGGAACATCTGCCCCCGGACCAGGTAATTGAATACCTCCTCACCGCCAGGCAGAAAGGCCAGTGGGAAAAATTCTTCCTGTACCTTGATCTTGAATCAATGATTTCCCGGGACAGCGCCCGCCGCCGCCAGTGGCTCGCCGAATCCGAGGAAGGCAGGCAGCGCATGCTTGACCGTTACCGGGGAGAACTGCAAAGCGCCGTGGTGGACGGGGACATAGCGACCATTCCCTCCGAATTCGCCGTTACCCGCACTGTCTACGGCGCGGAAGAAGGAACCGTAACGGTAGTGGAAAAATTCCGCGTCGGAACCTATACTGAACGTAAGGAATACACCTATCATCTCCGCCGCCGGGATGATATATGGACCGTAAGCGACTATACAGTACTCAATTTAGGAACAGAATGAAACTCTTACTTATTTTCGGTTCTGATGAAGCGTACAACCTCATCGCAATGTACATCAAACCCCTTGGCTTTGAGCTTATACGCTACCGCCATGTACTTAAGGCGATGGATAATATAGATGAAATTGACCCGGTAGGCATCATCATCAGCGCCGAAGACTTCCCCAGGCACTGGAAAATCCTCGTTCAGTTTGTCCGCTCCTCCCGTTCCAAGGAAGCCACCCCCATCATACTGCTCAGGGGGGTGAGCTTTCCCCTGGAAGAAACCTCAAAGGCATCGTTCCTCGGCGTAAGCGGCATGGTGTCAGAAACCCTTGACCCCATAGAAATGGACCGCCTCCAGGGCATACTGAGCCGCTATATTTCGGTGGACGAAAAGCGCCGGGCCCGCCGTTTCCGCCCCGAAGAATGGACCCGCATGGAATTCCTCTTTCTTAATCCCGAAAACCGCAAATTCATCACCGGAACCATACAGACCATTTCCAACACGGGCCTTTCGTTCAGGCCCGACCAGCCCGGCCTGCTTGAAAACATCGCCCCTTCCATGAGCATCCCCGAATGTTCCCTCCTCGCCGGCGACACCGTCCTCGCCCCCGTCTGCCGCGTTACGCGCACCGGGCGGAACATCTCCCTTGAATTCGCCTCGTTCAAAGACCAGGAACAGGAAGTCCTCGAAGCCTACCTCGACCAGCTCCCCCTTAAAGAATACAAATCCCAAAA
>JAISCK010000256.1 GCA_031265635.1 Spirochaetaceae bacterium | reverse complement strand
GGCATTATTATTGGGGCATGCAAAGAGAAATCATCATCGCTCCTTCGGTGCTTTCAGCCGATTTTTACAATATGTCGGAAGGGCTTGCCGCCATCGGGGAATCCGGGGCCGAATGGGTACATTTGGACGTGATGGACGGCCAGTTTGTGCCGGTTATTACCTTCGGGCACAAGATGGTGGAGGACCTGCGGCCCCATACTTCCCTTGTCCTTGACGTGCATTTAATGACGCTCAATCCGGAAAACCTTGTGGAAGCCTTTGCCCGCTCCGGCGCCGGCTGCATTACCTTTCATGCCGAGGCCCTTGTCCATGCCCACAGGCTGGTTCAGAAAATACACGGCCTTGGAAAAATGGCCGGCGTCAGCATAGTGCCGTCAACGCCGGTAAGCGCCGTGGAAGAACTGCTTCCCTTTGTTGACCTGGTCCTGGTGATGACCGTCAATCCCGGCTACGGCGGCCAGGAACTGATTCCCGAATGCCTGCGGAAAATATCGACCCTGGCCGGCCTCCGGGACAAGCTGGCAAAGGAACGGGGTCCCGGATGGAAGGGTTTCCTTGTTTCTGTTGACGGGGGCATAAACGAAAAAACCGCGCCATTGGCCAGGGAGGCGGGCGTTGATGTCATTGTCGCGGGTTCCGCTTTTTTTAAGGCCCCTGACAAGGCCGGCCTGGTGCGGACCCTCAAGGGAAGGGCCTGACGCGCGCTCCTCCGGGACGCGGGCCGGGTTCCGGCCGTTTCCGGTTTTCCGGGCTGTTTCAGGGCCTTACCTGTGTTGAAAAGGGTCAAATATGCCGAAAATTAACCAGAGGAGTCGTTGATGGTTAAAAAACCGCTTTTTCTGATCTTCCTCGGCATGGGGGCTTTAGTTCTTGCCGCTCCGGGCCTTGAGGCGCAGAATCTTCCCCCGAGGCTTGAGCGGGGCATAGAGCTTTACGGCAGAGGTCAGTGGCGGGACGCGGCGGCGGAGTTGCGCAGGGCACAGGCCGACGCCATGACCCCCAATGACCAGGGCGAGGCCCTGTACTGGATTGCCCTTGCGGAACTTTCCGCCGGGGAATACGAAGCCGTTATCAGTGATCTTGACGAACTGCTCAGGGTAAACCCCCTGGGAAGGCGCGCCGCCGAGGTTCCCTACGAAAAGGGCAGGGCTCTTTTTTATCTTGGCGGTTACGACCCGGCCATTATCCTCCTCTCCGGTTACGCCTCCCGCGCCGCCGATCCGGCCCGCAAGGCCCAGGCTATGTACTGGGTAGGCGAATGTCTTTTTGCCCTGGGCCGCCTTGACGATGCCCATGATATTTTTTCCCGGATCATTGATGAATTTCCCCAAAGTGTAAAATACGAGGCCGCCTCTTACCGGATTTCCCTTATAAACCAGAAAAAAGTTGAAGATGAACTCCTCAGCCTGCTCCAGTGGAGCCATGAGGAATCCCTTAAAACCGTGGAAGATTACCAGCGGCGGGAGCGGTCCTATGACCAGGCCATCATAGCCTATCAGAAACGCATAGCCGATATGCTCAGGGACACCCGCCTTGAGGACCTTGAAACAGCCAATTCAGAATACCAGCGGCAGATTGCCGAACTCAGGGCCGCCCTTGAGCGGACCGTTCCGGGCACGCCGCCGGAGGACAGGATGACCAGGCTGCTTGGCCTTAAAGTCAGGGCGCGGGAACTGGAGCAGGCCCTGTCCGGGGAGCTTGACGGAACAGCCGGAGGTGAAAGCAGATGAGGCGTTTTCCGCGTTTGGGAAGAGAGTTTAAGAGGGCCGCGGCGCTGGCCGTCTTCTTCTGTCTGGCGGCGTTTCTCCATGCCGGGGAATTTGCCAATGGCCGCGTCAAACTTGTGCTGCATGAACGCACGGGCCGGTTTTCCCTGTACTACATGACCGATACGGCCAACAGGCGCTACGAACCCCTTTTTACGGACCAGGACCCCCGCACCAGTTTTCTTACCGTCATGGTCAATGACCGTACCTATAAACTCGGCGAATCCTCGTCGTTCAGAGTAAGTCCGGGCAGCGGCCCCAATCCAGCCCTTGTATTTGAATCGGCCTTTCTTACGCTTACCGAGGAATTTATTTTTACCCGTTCCGAAAATTCTGAGCTTGCCGACGGGATAGACATTGTGATACGGGCCGAAAACAAAAGCAACCGGGCTTCCCATATAGGCATACGTTTTTTTCTTGATACGAATCTGGGTGAAGGGGAGCGCGCCCACTTTGAGGCCGGGAGCCGTCCGGTATCGGGCGAGACGCTCTTTACCGGGGAGCCGGGCGCCCGGTGGTGGTGTTCGCGGAACGGGAACTACGGCCTTTTCGGCGGCTTCCCTTCCGGCGGAAATTTCGCCGACGAGCTTCTTGTGGGAAACTGGAAACGTCTCAACGACGCCGCCTGGAAAATCAGCGTCAATGAAGGGAGAAATTTCAACCTGCTTCCCTATTCGGTAAATGACTCCGCTGTGGCTTATTATTTTGAACCGGTAAACGTCGACGCCGGGGCGTCCAGGGAGGCCAGACTGTGGTTTTCAGCCGCCGGGGACGGAGGGGAAATCACCGCCGCGCGTATCCCGGCTCAGATCCTGGCCGCGCAGCCGGGGGTACAGGCAGAGGCCGCGCAGTCTCCCGCTTTCGCGGAAAGCGGCGGGGACATTCAGGCGGACCTTGCGTCTGTACGGAGCCTCATCGACCGTATAGACAGCTATATAGCTTCGGGAAATATCTCCGAAGAGGAATTAAACGCCCTTGAGCTTACCCTCAGGCAGCTCAGGGCCCGTTATGGCAGGCAGTAAGAATATTCATGAAAGGCGATCCCATACTGACAAGGGCGGCCAGGCTTTCCGGAAGGGGCCGCTACGGAGACGCGATACAGCTTCTTGAGGGAGAGATATTCCGTTACCGGGACTCCTTTACCTATCACTATACCCTTGCCGCTTCCTGCCTCTATTCCGGGGATTACGGCGGCGCTTTCACCTATTTCAAACAGGCCAGGGACATCAAAATGCGGGACCCTTCGGTACTCCTTGGCATGGCCCTGCTTTTTCTGCGCAGGGGAGAGATAAACAGGGCGGTGGACCTCTACCTCGAAATACAGGATGTGGACCCGGGAAATTCCCGGGCCGGGGCGGCCCTCGGCATCATACGGAAGCACGGCGACCCCGACACTATCAAGGGCATGCTTGAGTCAGGCAGGCTGAAAAAGATTTTCCCGCCCCTCCCGGAGCTTCCCTTTTCAGCGGGGAGGGTTTTATTTCCCCTTGCCGCTGTTCTTGCCGCCGGCCTTGTAATCCTTGCCGTCGTCACCGGCCTTAACGGCGGTTTCGGCAAAAAGCCCGCCAGGGGAGGGCTGGATGAAACCCTGCTCGAAGAAAGCGAGGCATCTCGCCCTGTACAGACCGGAGGCAGTTACCGTTATGTGCTTACCGGCAGACAGGTTCTTGACAATTATGAAAAGGCCAGGCGGCTTTTTCTGGATTACCGTGACGAGGCCGCCAAGGTGGAGCTTAACCGCATCATAGAATCCAACGCTTCAGAAGGGGTAAAAAACAAGGCCCGGCTTTTGATGAGTTACACCGTTCCCCCCGCCTTTGATACGCTAAAAGACAGGTATACCTACGCGGAGGTAAACGTTGACCCCATACTGTACCGGGACTGTTTTGTGATATGGCGCGGCATGGCCGCCAACCTTGACAGCCGGGAACAGAGTACGTCCTTTGACCTCCTCGCGGGCTACGATACCCGGAGTACCATGGAGGGTATAGTTCCGGTACATTTTTCCTTTGCCGTAGCGGTCAATACCGATGAACCCCTGGAAGTCCTTGGCCGCCTCGTCCCCTCATCGGGCTCAGGCGACTCGCGGATCGTTATACGCCTTGAGGGAACGGCGGTTCACCAGGCGCCGGGCCTCAGAAATTGAAGCGTCCGTGAAAGCGGTAGTACAGCGGGTGCGCGGTGCCCAGGTAACGGTGAACGGCGTCATAAGCGGAAAAATCGACCGGGGCCTCCTGGTGTATCTTGGCGTGGCCCTTGACGACAATGAAGACGATGTACGCAGGATCGCGAAAAAAACCGCTTTTCTCCGCGTATTTGACGACGGGGAAGGCCGGATGAACCTTTCGGTCCTTGATATCGGGGGAAGTGTGCTTGCCGTTTCCCAGTTCACCCTTCTTGCCGATACCCGCCGGGGAAGGCGTCCCGGTTATTCACGGGCGGCTCCGCCTGAACAGGCCGGAAAACTGTACGATTTATTCATCAGCGAAATAAAGGCCCT
>JAISCK010000215.1 GCA_031265635.1 Spirochaetaceae bacterium | reverse complement strand
CATCATACTTTTAAGGTCGGCGACAGCGCGGTCTTTACGCCTAACATGGGCAAGGCCCGTTATTTTGACCGGGAAACCGAGCTGTCTATACTGCCCGGACCGGATGAACAGGCGGCCAGAGTATAACAACGCATACAGAAACCCTTAACTCCTTCTCTTCCTTCGGCCTTTCAGAGAGGGTATTGGCCGCCTTGGAAAGCAAGGGCTTTACGGCGCCCAGTTCCATACAGAACATAGCCATACCCCGCCTCATGGCCGATTCGGGGCACCTCATCGTCAAGGCAAGAACCGGTACGGGAAAAACCGCCGCCTTCGGCATTCCCCTGGTCGAAAAGATCACTTCTTCGGCAAAGGAACCCCGCGCGCTGATTCTTACGCCCACGCGGGAGCTGGCCCTCCAGGTCAGCAGGGAAATCCGTTCCCTTGCGGGCGCGGCGCTCCCCCGCATTGCCGCGGTATACGGCGGCGCTTCCATCAGGACCCAGATTCAGGAACTCAGGCGGGGCACCGAGATTGTATGCGGAACGCCGGGCCGCGTCATGGACCTGATGGAACGCAAGCTCCTTGATCTTTCCTGTATCGAATGGTTCATACTCGACGAAGCCGACGAAATGCTTGACATGGGCTTTCTTGAGGATGTGGAACATATCATGAAGGCGGTAAACCCCGAAAGGCGGGTGGCCCTTTTTTCCGCCACCATGCCCCAGGCCATACTGAACATAGTCCGCAACCATATAGGGGAAGTTGATTTTATCGAAGACCAGACCGGCGAAGACGAAAAGCCGCCGGTTGACCAGTCCTATATCATACTCAGGGAAGAGGACAAGTTTGAAGCCTTAAAGCGCATCGCCGGCTGTGCCGGAGAATTTTACAGCCTTGTGTTCCGCGCCACCAAGGTGGGCGCCGACAGTCTTGCCAAAAGGCTTTCCGAAACAGGGTACGACGCCGAGGCCATACACGGCGATTTAAGCCAGGAAGAACGGGAGCGGGCACTTGGGCGTTTCAGGGCCGGAAAAGAACATTCGCTTTCAAGGAGCGTCATGCTGGTGGCCACCGATGTGGCGGCCCGCGGCATAGACATTCCCGCGCTGACCCATGTAATCAACTGGGACCTTCCCAATGACCGGGAAAGTTATGTGCACCGCATAGGCAGAACAGGCCGGGCGGGACTAAAGGGCATCGCGGTCAGTTTTGTCCTTCCCCAGGAACGGGGAAAAATGAGCCATCTTTCCCGAAGCATGGAACGCAGCATAGGAAGCGGCATAAGCCGCATGAAACTGCCCGCTGTTACCGAGGTAATGGAGGCGCTGCGAAAACGCATACTCGCCTCCCTTGTTACGGATAACGGCGAAACTAAAGTTTCCCCGGACAGCGAAATTGCCCTTCTTGCGCGGGACCTCATCAGCGCCCTGGGGGCCGAGGAAGCCGCGGAGCGCCTGATTGCCAAAGCCTACGGCGGCCTTCTTGAAAGCGGGCGTTACCGGGACATCACCGAATTTGAGGAGATGCCCAAACCGCGCCTTGCCCATCAGAAAGTACGGGGACGCGAAGAAACAGGCAGGGGTACGGCAAGGGTGTATGTGGGCCTGGGAAGGCGGCACGGAGCGTCCCCCCGGGACGTGGCCTCATTGCTCGCCAAAGCCGGCGGCGTACCCGGACGCCTTGTTGACGCCATTGAAATGCAAAATTACTGTTCCTTTGCCACCATGCCCCAGGACGCGGCAAAGCGGGCCTACGGCTTCTCCCAAAGAAGCGGTACCCTGATTAAACCGGCGTCGGGCAGAAAACACGGCTGATTAGAAGATCGCGATCTCCGCGCCTGTTTCCCGGTATTTCCCCGGACTCATTCCGGTAAACTGTTTGAAGGTTTTGGAAAACCAGCTCTGGTCTTCAAAACCGCAGGACACGGCGATTTCGTTGAGAGACAGGGAACTTTCAATTAAAAGGTGCATGGCTTTTTCTACCCTGAGGCGGTTCAAATACACGGAAAGATTTTCGCCCATTTCTTCCTTAAAGATGGTGCTGAAATACGGAGCCGAAAGCCCTGACGCCGCCGCTATATCGGCGAGCTTCACCTTTTTGGTATAGTGGGACCAGATATAGCGTTCCGCCTTGCGCAGCGCCGAGGCGTGTCTGGTTCCCCTGAACGAAAACAGGTCTCCCGCCATGCTGTCCACGATTATGTTGAGAATGTCTTTAAGTTCATCAATGTCCTTGGCTTCAAGAATACGGCGGAGATACCTGTCGTTGATTTCAATATCCTGCCTGGTGATTTTGTTACGGGCTATCCTCGACAGAAAGACAACCCGTTCTATGGCGATAAAACGTACTTCCGTAAAATCAACAACCCCGCCGGTAAAGACGGCTTCCAGCATTTCATTGAGCAGCTTCCGTCCCAAATCAGCGTCGCCCCGCCTGAGGGCGGCGATAAACAGCCTTTCCCGCTCAAGGGAATAGGGTGTGGTCTTTACCCGCCCGCCTGTTCCGCGCCTGTTTTTCCGCCGGGCCAAAGGGTCATAGAGGGCGTGAAGCCCTCGGGGAACATGGTTCGCGCAGGCGCGCAGTACATTGGCAAAGCTCCTGGCTTTTTCATAATCAATGCTCAGCCGCTTTTCGAGAAGGGTTACGGCCATGGAACGGGAGATTTCCCCCTTGCTTATAGTTTGAAGATAGGCGATGCCCTGTTCGTGGTCCACGCAAAGGGCCTGGCCGCAGATAAAAGCCCCGGCATGGCGGCTGTAGATAAAGAACGCGCTTATCCAGTACATGAAGCCCATGGGACAGGTATAGATGCACACATCCCGCGTATGTTTGGTTTCGTTGTAGGCGTTAATATGTTTTTGGGTACAGGGAAAAGCATTTGGATTTTTTTTCATGTCAGGGCTTCCCAGATACTTCTTGCAAATCTGGCAGAAAAAATTCCCCGTTCCTTCGGGATCGTTAAGGGCCCGGACATCATCGCCGAGTACGACGCAGCCCAGGCCGGTTGACCTGGTATAAATTTCCGCCACGCGAAAGGCTTCCCGCATAATGGGCTTCGCGTTTCTCCTGGAAAAAACATCCAGGGGCCGGGCCGGATCGGAATGTATATCGTCTAATTCAAATTTTTCTTTTATGGAAAACGCGACACTTGAATCATTAACAACATCCAAAACTCTACTAGTACCACTCATCACTTTGATTATACTTTGCTTATAGTAGGGAATACAGAAAACCAAAGATTTTATTAAAAATCATCTGATAATACTTGTATAAAGTTGAATAAACTCCATGAGCCTTTTACGCCGCCCTTGTGCCGCCCGTGTTTACCCGGTTGTGTGATTGACGGGTTTTCCCCCTTCATCGTACTATAGCGTATGCCCATATCCAAAAACCCGGGCACGCGGGGCATAGCCGCGTATCAAAAGACACTCGGGCCGGAACAAAACGCCAGGCCCCCTGCCGCCAAACGTGCCGGATCAGAACATGAAACGGCAGCTAAAGCACACACGGCGGAAAAGGGCTTTATTAAAACCCTCAAGACCCCAAAGGCTCAGGCGGACAAGAACGAGTCAAAATACCGCAGGGCGGCAAAATTCCTCATACTCATAGGCAGCGCCGAAGCGGCGCGCATCCTTTCGGAACTTGACAAGGACCAGGTCGAAAAGATAAGCGCCGAAATCGCCTCAATCAGGGGCATCACCGCCGAAGAAGCCGATGCCGCGCTCTACGAATTCAAGGACCTTCTGGCTAGTTCCTCCGGGTATTCGGGAACGGTGCGTGGCGGCCCCGAAGCGGCGCGGCGCATACTGTACGAAGCCTTCGGGAAGGAAAAGGGAGAGGCCCTGCTCCGAAAGGCGGCCCCGGAAAGCCTGGAGCATCCCTTCTCTTTTCTTGAGGAATTTTCGGGCGAACAGATAGCCCTGCTCCTGCGGAACGAGGGAAGCGCCGCCGCCGCGCTGGTACTGTCCCGCCTTTCCGCGAAAAGTTCAGCCGCCGCGCTGTCCAACATAAGCCCGGACAAAAAGTACGATATAGTAAAACGCATCGCCCGCCTGGGCGGGACCTCTCCCGAGGTACTCGAACAGGTAGCCGGGGGCCTGAGGGAAAAAGCCAGGGCCCTGGGCAACAAAACCGAAGCCGCCGTGATTGACGGCCCGGCGGCCCTGGCGGCCATACTAAAACAGGGGGACCTGCGTTTTGGGGAACGCATACTCAGCGAGCTTGAAGAAGATGACCCCGGACTGGGACGTGAGATGCAGGAGCGCCTTAACACCATAGACGATGTTGTGAGGGCGGAAGACAAGCCCCTCGCGGCAAAACTCAGGTCCATGACGGACAGGGATATAGCCCTGCTGATCAAAGGCAAGGGCGAAGCCTTTGCCCAAAAAATCTACGCCAACCTTTCGGCAAACCGCAAAACCCAGGTCAGGGAAGAAGGGGAAATACTGGGCGCCGTGCCAAAACGGGATGTAGACGATGTTACCGGGGAATTCCTCACCTGGTTCAGGCTTAACCGGGAAGAAGGAAAGATACTGCTTTTGGATGACAACGATATTGTCGTATAATTCTATATAATGGGGACAAGCATGACAACCACACTCTGTGCCGGCGATACGCTTGAAAGCGGATTCGAAATCATCGAAGTAAAAGAACTGGAAGAACTCCGGGCCCTGGGTATATGGGCGCGCCACAGGGCAAGCGGCGCGGAAGTGTTTCATATACTCAACGACGACAGCGAAAATCTTTTTGCCTTTGCCTTCAAGACGCCTCCTTCCGATTCCACCGGGGCGGCCCATATACTGGAACATTCGGTACTCTGCGGCTCCGCGCGTTATCCCCTTAAAGACGCCTTCATCGTGCTGGCGCAGGGAAGCCTCCAGACCTTTCTCAACGCCATGACCTATCCCGACAAAACGGTGTATCCGGCAAGCTCTACCGACGAGCGGGATTATTTTAACCTCATGGCGGTTTACGGGGACGCGGTATTCAGGCCCCTCCTTGCCGAATGGACCTTTCAGCAGGAAGGCCACAGGCTCTTCTTTGTCCCCCCCGCCGGAAATTCAGAAAGAGAACGGCTTGAGATAAGCGGCGTTGTGTATAACGAAATGAAAGGCGCCTATTCTTCCCTTGAAAACACCGCGGGCCACTGGTCGGTAGCCTCGGTGCTTCCCGATACGGTCTATGCCCATGATTCAGGAGGAAACCCCAAAAATATCGGCGAGCTTTCCTGGGAGGGCCTTAAAAGTTTTCACCGCGCCTACTACGCTCCGGCAAATTGCAGAATTTTCCTTGCCGGAAACATCCCGACGGAAAAGCAGCTTGCCTTTCTCAATGACAAATTCCTTTCGGACCTTGAAGCGGGCAGGACCGCGCCGGATATACGCAGGGCAAAACCCTGGGACAGCCCCCGGAACCTTGTCATACCCTGCCCGGCGGGGGGCGACGAGAAAAAGGCCACGGTGCTCCTTTCCTGGCTTTGTTCGGATTTCGCGGACACCGGGGAGACCCTTGCCCTCGCCGCCCTGGCCGAAACCCTTATGGGCCACGACGGCTCTCCCCTCACCATGGCCCTCATCGAATCCCGCCTGGGCGAAGATTTGGCGCCGGCGTCGGGCCTCGAAAGCGAACTCAGGGAAACGGTCTTTACCGCCGGGCTGCGGGGCGTGGACAGGGAAAACAAGGCGAAGGTCGGTCCCTTTATTCTCAACGAACTTGACAGGCTCCGCAGGGAAGGCATGCCCGGCGAAGAAATAGAGGCCGCCCTTTTGTCAATGGAATTTTCCCATCGTGAAATACGCCGCTCAGGCGGACCCTATTCACTGGTGTGGCTCAGACGTTCCCTCAGGTCCTGGCTCCACGGCGGCAAACCCTGGGATTCGCTGCTCTTTGAACCGGACTTTTCCCTGCTCAAAGAAAGGCTCGGCATCACGGGAGCTTCCGGGAAAAACCGCTATTTTGAAGAACTCATCGGAAAATACCTTATCGACAATCCCCACCGGGCCCTGGTCTTTGTGGAACCGGACGAAACCCTGCTTCCGCGGGAAGAGGCCGCCCTCGCGTTACGGCTTGAGGAAAAGGCCCAGTCCATGGGCAGGGCCGAGAGGGAAGCCATAGCCGAACAGTCACGGAAACTTGAGGCGATACAGGGCGAAAAGGACAAAAAAGAAGACCTCGCGGCAATTCCCCATCTTTCGCGGGGGGAACTTGACACCACGGTGGAAGAAGTTCCCCGGAAACTCTACGATGTTTCAGGCCTTCCGGTGATGACCCACCCCCTCTTTACCAACGGCATTACCTATATGGACTTCGCCTTTCCCCTTGATATATTCACCCCTGAGTTTTACCCCTGGTTTCCCCTGTACGCGCGCTCGACCGGCGCGATGGGCCTCCCCGGCATGGATTACGGCAAAGTCTCAAGCCTCCTCGCCAGAACCACCGGGGGTTTTCACGCCATACTGGAAACAGGCTCCCTTGCTCCCGGCATGGCGCGGACCCTGGCAACTCCCTCAGGCGTCTTTGATCTCGGCGGCAGGGACTGGATTATCTACAGGCTCAAATTTCTGGACGAAAAGATTGAAGAAGCCCTGGACCTGGTTTGGGCAGTCATCACCGAGGCTGATTTCGGCAATGCGCGGCGCTTTGAGGACCTCATTCCTGAAATGAAAAACGACCTCGACTCAGGCCTTGCCCCCAGGGGCCATCTCTACGCCGGAGGAATCGCCGCGAGGCTCTTTTCCCGTTCCCGCGCTGTGGACGAGGTCTGGAACGGCCTTGACCAGCTTGCCTTTGTTCACGGCCTGGCCGAAACAGGCCCGGCCGAGGCAGCCAGAAAATGCCTTGCCATACAGGACGCGCTGAGAAAGCGCGGCGGGCTCCTGGTCAACATCACCGGCGAAGAAAACGCCGTGGAAAGGGCACTGAAGGCCCTGGAAAAACGCTTTCCGTTGCTGGGCCCTCCCCGCCCCCGCTGCGCCGAAAGCGTCCCGGCGGAAAATTTCTATCCAAAGGCGGGCGCGGCTTCTGTCTTCGCCTCCCCTTCCCTTCAGGTCGGCTTTGCCGCCCTGGCCCTGAACGGGACCGCCTACGCGAGCAGGGAGCAGTCGGCGGAACTCATTTTAAGCCACCTGCTTTCCACCGGCGCGCTCTGGGAGGACATACGCATGCGGGGCGGCGCTTACGGGGCCTTTGCCTCTCCCGACCGCATGGAAAATGTTTTTGTCATGGCAAGCTACCGGGACCCCGATCCCCCGCGTTCCCTTGAAGCCTTTGGTTCAATCTTAAAAAGAACCGCCAAAACGCCCATAGACCCCGACGAACTCGAAAAGATTGTCATCGGCGCGTACGCAAAGGAAACCAGGCCCAGGACCAGCGCGGAAAAGGGCGGCGCGGATTTCCTCCGCTGGCTCTACGGCATAGAAAACCGTTTTCTTATCTCAAAACTTAAGGATTTTACCGGGATACCGGGAAAAGAAATTCAGGAAGCGGCGGGCCGCCTTGCCTCGGTCATGGACCGGGGCAAAACGGCCATACTCTCAGGCAGGGACAGCGCCGAAAAGGCGGCGGCAAAACTCGGCGTCAGGGCAGAGGAACTGCCCGTGTAGGACCGCGCCCTTACTGCTTTGCAAACGTAAAAGCTTGGTTGCCGGAATCCATTATAAGCGCTATGGCCGGATCGTCCTTTTTAAGGAAAAAAGCGCCTGCTTTAACCACACCTTCCCAATTCCCGTCTGCGGGCCAGCCCGTTGCCCCGCTGACAGAGCCGGAGAGTTTGTAGCCGTCATAGTAATCACTATTGGGAAGAGAATAACCAATTTCTGATGAGGCGGCGGCCTGCGTTATGGCGGACCAGGTTGGGTTGGCAATGGTGTAAGCAGCGGTAGGACTGGTAGACTTATCATAAGCGAAATTGTTAGCGGCGATGGTGCGGGTTGCACCGTTAGAGAATGTCCCCGTGCCGGTCCATGTTCCATAGCAGGCGGAGGGGAGATAGGCGACGGCGGTAACGGTATCGGTAAAGATAACGCCACTGCCGCCGTTTGCCGTTATGGTCAGGGATTTTCCGTGATCCTCCGAATGAACGGAAAGCACGCCGCTTGTTGAACCGATAGTTGTTCCGGCATTGCTGTTTCCGCTTAACGACCAGGTAACGGTATTGTCTATCGTTCCATTGTTGGTAACGGTAAAGGCCGCGCCGGAGCCGTAGAAGGTTGCGGAAGGAGTGCCGACGGTTTCGACGTTGCTGGTGGGGCGGATTACGAAAATGCCGGAGGCAGGAACGACGGTTATCGCGGCGGCGCCTGTTTTGCCGGTGTCATACTGGGACGTAGCGGTTACGGTAAGGACGGTTCCGTCTGTTTCTCCCGCGGCGACGCTAAGAAGACCGCTTTCCGAAATTGAGCTTGATCCGCCGCTTACCTCCCATGTTACGGCCTGGGACGGGCTGCCTGTCCCATTGACTGTAGCGTTAACCTGAATAGTGCCTCCCGGAACACAATAACCTCCGGTAACGGTGACCGAAGTTACGACAGGGTCCTTAGAATCGCCCGAAGGGTTGGAGCAGCCTACTATCGCCAATACCGCCAGCGCGGCAAACGCCGCCGCCAGCTTCAATAAAGTCTTTTTCATCGTTTTTCTCCTTCGTTATATTTTTCTTTACGGAATGAGCGCGGAAACAAGAGGTCCCCACGGCCCGCCACGGATAGCGGGGGGGCATGGGGTAGCGAGGAATCCTCCGTCTATCTTATTATGGTTCCGTTATCCAGTTTCCTTTTTCATAATTTTTTTCATTACCAATTGTCCAAGCAGAACTAAAATGGGTATAATCATGCTCAAAATACAAGTAGGCCGTACCAGAAGCAGAGGTGTCAGCAACCCACTGGCTAGTACCGCTATTCCACTGGTGAGTTTGTTGCCAGGGCATTACTATTCTTCCTAAATAATCGGGAAAGTCCTCGAAGGCGGCAGTAAATGTCGCTTTTCTGAGAGGTACACCATCCCTATATTCCGAAAAGATAGTATCCCCGAAGACAATAACAACTATTCCAGAAGTATCCGACTTCCACTGACCTTGAAGATTAACATCGCTGCCGTTGCCAGTATCACCTGTGCCAGTATCACAACCAACCAGAACAAACCAAAAAACCAAAAGAACGCCGAGACCAACAAACCATTTGTTTTTCATTTTCAAAGACCTTCCTTCTTTATGGAATAAGCGCGGAAACCAGCGGACCCCCCGCCCGACCTCCGCACGCGCAGCGTGTGGATGAACACATGCAGCGCGGCGTAGCGCCGATAAAGGCCGCCGTATGCCGTGATGGCGCGAAGGCTTTAGC
>JAISCK010000194.1 GCA_031265635.1 Spirochaetaceae bacterium | reverse complement strand
AAAAAATTCCGTGTCTACGCGACGCCCCTCATTGCCGTAGGCGCGGCCTCCATGTTCATGGGCTTTTTGTACGGCGAGGTCTTTGCCCAGGAAGGGCTTCTGGCCCTTCCCAGCCGCGCCATTACCGGGTTTCTGTCCGGCAGGGAACAGGAAACGATTATCCGCCTCATGCCTGAGAAGGGCAGCCTTGATCAGCTTTTCATGTTTTTCGGGTTTACCGTTTCGGTGGGCGTGCTGCTCAATTCCATAGGGCTGGTGATTAACATCATCAACAAATTTTCCCTGCGGCGCTATGGCGAGGCGCTCTTTTCAAAGACCGGCCTTGCCGGGCTTGCCTTCTTCTGGTATGCCCTTTTTGCCGCCCTGAGGCTTGCCTTTGGAGGCCGCTTTTCCTGGTTTGACGCCCTGGGGCTTGGCCTTCCTGTTGCCCTCATCGCCCTTGGCCCGCTTCTCTTCGGCCTCCTCCGTGAAAAAAAGCCCCCGGAAGAAGGCTTTCCGGCATCCGTTATCGAAGGCGCCGTGGAAATCCTTGAGACCGTTTCTTCTTATCTTTCAAACACGGTCAGTTTCCTCAGGGTAGGGGCCTTTGCCCTTTCCCACGCGGTGCTGAGTTTCATCATATTTACCCTTTCGGGAATGGTGGTCAGGACGCCCGGAGGACCCCTCTGGTCCTTCATCATAGTTGTTTTCGGGAATCTGGTAATCATCGTTTTGGAAGGCATGATTGTAGCCATTCAGGTAGTGCGTTTGCAGTACTATGAATTTTTCAGTAAATTCTTTACCGAAACCGGAGTACCCTACAGGCCCTTCGCCTTTCGTAAAGATAAAGGAGTCTGTTAATGAAACGAAAAGCAATCCTTGTAAGCGTCTTCCTCCTCCTCATTGCGCCGGCCTTTGCCCAGGAAGCCGAAGCCTCCGCGCCTGAGGCAGGGGGGACGGCCCAGGCCGTTAAATATATAGCGGCGGCCCTTGCCGTGGGCGTCGCCTGTATAGCCGGCGGCATAGCCGTGGGCCAGATAGGCGCCGCCGCCCTGGGGGCGATGAGCGAAAATCCCGAAGTGTCGGGCAAGGCCCTTCCCTTTATCGGGCTGGCCGAAGGCATCTGTCTCTGGGGTTTCCTTGTGGGGCTCCTGATTCTTATTCTGTGATGGAATATTATTTTATCGGCGACCCTGAAATACTCACCGGCTTCCGCTTTGCCGGCGTGGACGGCGGAGCGGCGTCCGGCCCCGATACGGCCCTTGCCCTGTTCAGGAAGATTACGTCGGGGCGCGATCCTGTTACGGACGCGGTACTGCCCACCGGCGCCTGCAAGGTACTCATACTCACCGAAGAGGCGGCCATGTGGCTTGGCGATGAGCTTACCGCGTGGCAGCTTTCGGGCCGTTATCCCCTGGTGGTGGAAGTTCCGGGAACGCTGGGCAGAATCGAAGGCCGCGGAACCCTGGTTGATTCCATACAGAAAGCCATAGGGATCAGGGTATAGGTAAAATATGGAAGAACTTCAATCCCTTGATGTACTTGACCGGGAGATACTCGAAGACGCCCGGAAAAAAGCGGACCGCGTGCTTAAAGCCGCGGACGATACCCTCAAGACCCGCGCCGGGGAATGGGCCTCAAAAACCGAAACTGATGTGGCCGGTCTGGCCCTTAAATCGCGGGAAAGGCTGAAACAGGCCAGGGATGAGATTATGGCCCGTCTTCCCCTGGAAAGGCGGCGTATAGGGCATGAAACAATAGAGACCCTGCTGGCCCAAAACACCGGGGATTTTTTCAGAGGGCTTCCCCGGCAAAAAATCCTTTTTCTTCTTGAAAGGGAACTTGCCGCCCGGGCGGCGGAACTGCCTTCCCTCGGCCTTACGGCGCTGTTCCGGGGCCTTGCCGAAGCTGAGGCTGATGCTATACTCGGCAGGGTTCTTCCGCCGGGAAGCTGGACGCGCGGAAAGGACGCGGCTTTTGAGAAGGAAGGCGCGTTCCCTGCCATAAGGGTAGATTCCCCCTTTGTCCGCGTTACCGCCTCCATTGATATGCTCGCGGAAACGCTGCTTGAGGAAAAACGGGCCGAACTGGCCGGCGCGCTTTTCGGCCCTCTTGTGCCTGACTTGACCGCGCCGGACACGCCGGGCGGTACTATACCGGGTACGCCGGGCAGCGCCACGCCGGGTATGCCGGGTACGCCGGGCCCTGTCCGGTCTTCAGGCGGAGGCAGTGATGATTGAAGGCTCTGTCATACGGATTTCAGGTCCCATAGTGCGGGCGTCGGGCCTTGGCGCGGCGGGGCTCTTTGACCTCGTTGAGGTAGGCGGCAAACGTATCATTGGCGAGATAGTACGCATTGAAGGCCAGGAGGCGGTCATTCAGGTGTACGAAGATGATACGGGGCTGAAAATAGGCGCGAAGGTCTTTTCCACAGGCCGCCCCCTTTCGGCGCGTCTCGGACCCGGCCTCATGGGGACCATTTATGACGGCATTCAGCGCCCTCTGGAATTCCTTTACAAAACATCAGGCGCCTTTCTTGATCCCGGAGCGCGGGGCGCGCCGATGGACACGGAAAAGCGCTGGGAATTCATACCTGACCCTGACCTTGCTTTGGCCCTGGAACGCGAAAAAGCCGTTCCCCTCGCGCCGGGCATGGTCCTGGGCACAGTAAAAGAAACAGAAAGCGTTACCTGCAAAATCATGGCGCCCCCGGACATGCGGGGCGGCCTTCTAAAAGAACTTTCCCCCAGGGGCCTGTACACTGTTGACAGCGGCATAGCCCGCGCCGATTCGGGCGAAACAATACCCCTGGCCCAGTGGTGGCCGGTGCGCAGGGCAAGGCCGGTCTCCCAACGGCTTTCCCCCAATGAGCCCCTGCTAAGCGGCCAGCGGGTCATCGACGTGTTTTTCCCCCTGTCAAAGGGAGGAACCGCCGCCATACCGGGCGGCTTCGGGACCGGCAAAACCATGACCCAGCACGCCATAGCCAAATGGTGCGACGCCGGCGTGATTGTCTATATAGGCTGCGGCGAGCGGGGCAACGAAATGACTGACGTGCTTACCGAGTTCCCCGGCCTCGTCGACCCCCGGAACGGCCGGTCCCTCATGGAGCGGACCATACTCATCGCCAATACCAGCAATATGCCCGTAGCGGCCAGGGAAGTTTCCATCTACACCGGCGTAACCCTGGCCGAGTTCTACCGGGACATGGGCTACCATGTGGCCATCATGGCCGATTCAACAAGCCGCTGGGCCGAAGCCCTCAGGGAACTGTCGGGCCGCATGGAGGAAATGCCCGCCGAGGAAGGCTTTCCGGCCTACCTTCCCACCAGGCTTGCCGAATTCTACGAAAGGGCGGGAAGGGTCAAAACCCTGAACGGCGGGGAAGCCTCGGTTTCGATTATCGGGGCCGTCTCCCCTCCGGGCGGGGATTTTTCCGAACCCGTAACCCAGCATACCAAGCGCTTTATACGCTGCTTCTGGGCACTGGACCGGGAACTGGCAAACGCCCGGCATTATCCGGCCATAAGCTGGACAGACAGCTATTCGGAATACGCCGGGGAAGTCGAAGCATGGTGGGAAAAGGTCAACCCCTCCTGGGCCGTAGTGCGGCGCAAAGCCCTTGAACTCCTCAAAAAGGAACAGCGGCTTGCCGAAATCGTCCGCCTCATAGGGTCCGACGCCCTGCCCGACGACCAGCGGCTCATACTCCTTGCCTCGGATATTGTAAAAGACGGTTTTCTCCAGCAAAATTCCTTTGACGACGCCGACATGTACTGCGTTCCCCTCAAACAGGTGCGCATTCTGGAACTCATCATGGAATTTTACGAGCGGTCCCTGGTCTGCGTCAAACTGGGAGCGCCGCTCCTTAAAATAACCGCCCTTCCCGTGCGGGAAAAACTCGCCCGCCTCAAAAGTACGGTGCCCAATGACAAACCCAATGAGCTTTCCCTTTTTGAAAAAGAAATGAAAGATTCCCTTGACGAACTTGAACGATCCTACCGGGTCAAGGAGCTTCCGTGATGAAAAGGGCGACAGACCCGGCAAGAGGAGCCTGCCATGAGAGGCGTTGAATACAGGGGCCTTGTCCGTGTTGAAGGGCCCGTGGTTATCACCGGACGGGGCAGGAACGCGGGTTTTAACGAACTTGTCGCGGTCTACGGCCGGGACGGAGGCCGCCGCCTGGGCAGGGTGGTGGATATGAGCGCCGACTGGACCGCCGTACAGATTTTCGGCAGCAATACCGGCCTTTCGGCAGAAGATTCCCGGCTGGAATTCCTTGACCGGCCCATGGAACTCAGGGTAGGGAAGGGCCTTTTGGGCCGGGTCTTTAACGGCCTGGGAGAACCCATAGACGGCTCAGGCGACATATTTTCTTCGGAGTTTATGGATATCAACGGCCTCCCCATTAACCCCTATGCCAGAACCTACCCCAGGGACTTCATACAGACCGGCATTTCGGCCATAGACGGCATGAATACCCTGATACGGGGCCAGAAACTGCCGATTTTTTCGGGAAGCGGCCTTCCCCATAACCAGCTTGCCGCCCAGATAGTCAGGCAGGCCGCCATCATCAAACCCGAAAGGCAGTCCGGCGAGCAGCCCGGAGCGGAACCCTCCGGGACAGCTTCCGCTCCGGGCGAAGCGCCCTTTGTGGTGATATTCTGCGCCATGGGCGTCAAGTACGACGCGGCCCGTTTCTTCCTTGATGATTTTGAACAGTCCGGGGTCCTCGCCAATGTAGCGGTCTTCCTCTCCCTGGCCGACGCGCCGAGCCTTGAGCGGCTCGTAGCGCCCCGCTGCGCCCTCACCGCCGCCGAATACCTGGCCTACCGGGAGAACATGCACGTACTCGTGGTAATGACCGACATGACCAATTACTGCGAATCCCTGCGGGAAGTATCTTCCATACGGGGCGAAGTCCCCAGCCGCAAAGGCTATCCGGGCTATTTGTATTCCGACCTGGCCTCCCTGTACGAAAGGGCGGGAAAAATAAAAGATTCCACCGGGTCAATCACCCAGATACCCATACTGACCATGCCCAATGACGACATAAGCCACCCCATACCCGACCTTTCAGGCTATATCACCGAAGGCCAGATAGTGCTGGACCGGGAACTGTTCCAGCGCGGCGTATACCCCCCCGTCGCCGGCCTCCCCAGCCTTTCGCGGCTCATGAAAGACGGCATAGGGCCGGGCATGACCCGCGAGGACCACAAAGACCTGTCCAGCCAGCTCTTTGCCGCCTATTCCAAAGTCAGGCAACTGCGGAACCTGGCGGCCATCATAGGCGAAGAAGAACTCTCCGCGGGCGACAGACGCTACCTCCGCTTCGGCGAAACATTCGAACAGCAGTTTCTCAGCCAGGGCGAGACCGAAAACCGGAGCATAGAGCGCACCCTTGAACTGGGCTGGCTCGCCCTTTCGGAACTCCCCCGTGACGAACTGCTCCGCGTGCGGAAAGAGTACCTCGAAAAGTACCTTGACCCGCTTATGCAACTTCCGCCCTGACCGTATCTTGTACTTGACAGACTGGTAGATTGAGGCGATAGTATAAGCAGGGCGTGTCCCGAAAACCGTATCCGTCGAGGTTCGTGAGCCTGGAGACAGGCAAGCGTAGTATGCCCATCGGATGCGGTTTTTTATTCGCAGTGGGGTCTACTACCCAAGAACCCGCTTGCGCGGGGGAGGCACTGCGGCGGTTAGAGTCGGTAACACCGACAATAAAATGGTAGTAGACCCCACAGTTAATAATTTCCTTACAGAACGAACCTCGTAAACGATGCAACGCTTACAAGATACCTCGCCGCTCTGCGGCGAGGAGGTTCATTTCAAGCCAAGCGCCGAATAGTAGTAAGCAAAACGGCGGTTTTCTATTCGTTTGACGGTTATATTTATTCTGAATAATCTGCCGTTGATCTTGCAGAGACTCTCAAAGTAGCTGACATCAGCTATTCCGGGAGTGTTTTTAGCATCCTTCACGGTTTTCAGAAATTTTGCCTTCTCGATTATCGTATCGAGCAACTGGATGGATATAATTCGTTCCCGTGTGCGGGATTTCGCCCTCCATTCTTTAATCACCCGGCTTGACAGTTCTATAAGCCAGTTTGTTTCATGGTTTACAACAAGCACCGGAGGATTACGAACAAAACGACTATAGGCCAGGCTGATATACTTTCCTTGCAAGTCTCTATCGGACAGCCCTTTTTCTTCCCCGGTTTCGGAGATCTCGGGGATTTCGGCTTCGTTCAGAATGTTTTCCACGAAGACAAGCATACGGAAATATGAAGGTGATTAGAAGTAGCGGTTTAGCAAACCTCCCCCGATAACAGAAGAACTACCGCGAAGCCCCCGACTTCGCGGTTAGTTCCTCTTTCATCACGGTACGATAGCCGACACAATATCCCCGAAGTCGCCTTTTTCGCCTTCGCGCTCTATTTCCCAGCGGCCGGCCATGTAGAGGCGCTTGCCGCGGTCTTCTTCGCCGAAGGTGAGGATGAGGGGGCTGCGGGTGTCAAACGACGAATTGATCAGTTCGTTTATGCTTGCCGGTTCGTGGTCGAGGAACGCCCAGCGTATCTCGATGCCGTGTACGCCTTTGGGTTTGCCCCGGCGGCTGCTGCCCTTGTCCCGGTAGCGGATCACTACCTGCCGGGGATTGCCCGCCCTGGGGTCAAGTTCCGGCACCGTGGTGGGGCGCGGGGTAGGATGCGGCGGATTCCGGCCAAAAACACCTACGCTTTCCTTGTCCGCTATGCTCACCTTTGACGAATACCGGATGTATTCGTTGAGGAACGAGCGGATCTCTTTGGTCCCGTCTTCTTTTGCCCGGTTTTTGGCGTCCGTGTCCAGGAAGGTGTGGGCCTTGGTGGTAATGATGTAGGCCGTGTACCAGATGGCGTAGGCCGCGTTGAGCCGGGTAACCGCCGCCTGGGGCACATGGTCCCATTCCGGCGGGGAGCCGGTCGTCCGCAGCGCCACAAGCTGGCAGAGAAACTTAAAATAAATGTCAAAGAGCGCGTCATTGGTCGGAATGTCTTCCGCCATAAAAACCTCCTTGCGCTGCCTGTCAGGCAGGCACTCGGCA
>JAISCK010000111.1 GCA_031265635.1 Spirochaetaceae bacterium | reverse complement strand
CAGAGGTCAAGCTGCTTCTGGGACCAGAACAGGGCGGCGGGGTCCTCCAGATGGCTCTTTATTGCCAGTTTTCTGAGAAGATCGATTTCCCTAAAGCTGAATCCCGCGTCCTTGCCTTTCGCCATAAAGGCTATCCAGGATGTTTTGCTGTTTTTTGAAGGTTTGAAAAGTATCAGCACCGTGATGCCCAAAAGGGGAATCACCATGAGCAACAGGTAAATTAACACGCCCCGAAATACCTCTATTATGATATTATATCGAAAGAAAGACTCTATCAAGAGAGCGGCGTCAATACGGCGCGACAGGCAGCTTTTTACGCGGCCCCCCCCCATACCCCAGACAAAAAACCAGGGCCGCCCTATGGACGGCCCCGATAAACGGCTCACAATCCGTTCTTTTGATACAAGGTCCGGCCGCGTTTATCTTCCGGCGGCGGCGGCTATGCCGGCAAGACGGCCAAAGACGGTAAAGTCTACAATAGCGTTACCGCCCAGGCGGTTGCCGCCGTGTATGACGCCGGTGATTTCACCGGCGCAGTACAGGCCCGGAACAACGGAACCGTCTGCCCTGAGGGCGCGGGTGTTTTCATCGATCAGCACGCCGCCCATGGTATGATGGGCCGCTGGCTTGCGGGGAAAGGCGTACCAGGGACCGGTAGCGATTCTGCGGGATAACATTACCCGCCCAAATTCATCCTCGGTCTTTTTGGTGTCCACCGCCGCGTTATAACTGGCAATGGTTCTGACCAGATTTTCCGCGGGGACTCCCAGGGTTCCGGCCATTTCTTCCAAAGTATCGGCTTTTACATAATCGGCGATTTTGTTTTCCAGCATATAGGCTACGGTCCGCTTGTCCAGAGTCTGGGCCGTCTCCGGGTCTCCTATACTCTCCGAACTTTGCAGCATATACATAATGCCGCCGGGCTGGGCAATAATAGCCTTGGAAATTTCATCCCGCCTGCCGTCTTCCCGGATAAAGCGATTTCCCTCCTTGTTTATGAACAAGTACCCGGCGACGCTGACAGGCGCCGCAATATCTCCTGTAGCGCCGGTTTGGGGGTTACACACATGGAGGAGCTGAATCTGTTCCATATTGACCAGATTGGCGCCCGCGTCCCTGGCCATAAAAATTCCGTCGCCGGTAACGCCGGGCATATTGGATGTAATAAGGCCGGGACCAAGATCGGGCCACTTTTCACCCTCACAGTACTGCTGCCTGAGCGCCACATTCCCCGCGAAACCGCCGGTGGCAAGGATTACACCGCGGGAGGCCCGGAGGGTAATCTTATGGCCGTCTTTGGCTTCGGCGTTTACCCCAACTATCCTGCCGCCTTCAACAATAAGACTCTTGCCGGTGGTCTCCATAAGCTGGGTATAGTTATTCCGTCCCGCCAGGGTGTCCCGAAAGGCTTTAATGTAGCCGACGCCATTGGGGAGCGCCGCGGTCAGGGTGCGGGGATACAAAGAGCCCGCGCCCTGGGTAACCTTGGGAAGGAATTCCATTCCCATGCTTTCCAGCCATTCCTTGGCGGGAAGGGCGTTGAAGGTCAACACCTTGACCATGGAAAGATAGGCCAGTTTGTCGCCGCCATTCCAGGTTTGGAGGGCGTGCCAACTGGGACTGTCGTAGAACGTTTTGGAGGATTGCTTGTAAGCGGTGAATTCGGAACGGATTGTTTCCTGGATTGCCCGGTGTTCCTCACTGACCGGCCTTTCCGCAAGGGCGTCGGTTACCAGTTTGTCCTCTCCCGCGGTGCCGATAAGGGCGTCCTGCAGCGCGGTATTGGCTACATTGTAGATACCTCCGGCCACGATGGAATTGCCTCCCAAAAAGCCGGATTTTTCGATGAGTATAACCTTTGCCCCGGCTTCGGTGGCAGCCACCGCCGCGGAAAGTCCGGCCCCGCCGCCGCCTACTATCACCACGTCGGCGCTGAGAGTCTCGTCGGCGGCTCTCCGCCTCGGCTGGGCCTTCTTAAACTCCGCAAGATTGGCCCCGGCCTGGCTGAGGCAGTTCTCCACCGCGCCTATGATGGCCCCGCTGGTAACGGAAACGCCGGTAACCACATCGACCGCCAGGGACTGCTGTTCCACTATGCGCCGGGGAATGCCTTCTATGGCCCAGGTACTTACTCCGGGGGTTTCCACATTCGAGGTTACCTTTACATCGGTAATAGCATCGGTACTTAAACGTACTTCAACCGAAAGGGGACCGTGCATGCCCGCTACGGTAACCGTATAGGTCCCGGCCCGCATTGGTGTTTTTGCCTTGCCCGCGCTGTTGCACCCGATAAGGGCGGCAAGCAGCGCAAGCGCCAAAACGCCGTTTACAATTCTCTTCACCATTCCTTCCTCCTAACTTACGAATAGTAAGTTTTTAAGTTAAAAAAAGATGAACCCGAAGTAGAAAAAACCTGAAACCTGCTGTATGGTAAAGTTTCAAAGCAAATACCGGACAGCAGGGAGGCTATTTCCATGTTCCAGTTCATCGATTCCATAATAATCGAATTTCGAAAATTTTTCAACATTATACGACATAATTCTGCTTTTTATGCGGGACACCACCAAGAATGAAACTCCGTATCGCTTTTGAAATTTCGCTTATATTTCTGGTTCTTTTTTTTCCGGGTTTGGGCCTGTCCCAACGGGAACCCGGCGCTTTTTCACCGGACCTTGTACGCCTTGGCCTGTATGTGTTCCCCGGCCTTGCCCTCATCGGTTTTTTTCTTCTGCAAGCGGAAAACCGGCCCTTTAGGCCCTCCCTCAAGGCCGGGCCGAGGGACCTTTTGGCGGCCCTTTTGTGCCTTGCCGCCCTCTGCCTCATTGCCCTGGGTTTTCAGGCTCTTTCCCGCCTCGCGCCGGAACTCCCCTCCCCGCCCCTCCTGGTAAAACCATCAGGCGCGTTTTCGTGGTTTGTACTGGTTCTTTTTTATCTGGCGTCAGGCTATCTTGAAGAAGGCTACTTCCGTATCTATCTCGAAGCAAGGCTCGGCAGGGCGGGCTGCGGCCCTCTGGCGCGCCTTTTGCTGTCAAGCTGTCTCTTTGCCCTCTGCCACCTCTACCAGGGTCTTCCGGGGTTCTGTAACGCCTTTGTTTCGGGGATTTTTCTTTTGTTTTTTTACCGCAAAACCCGTTTGCCCCACGGTCTTGCCCTGGGACACGGACTCTACAATATATTGGCCTATGTTCTAAGTTAGGCGGTTTTGTCCCGCGTCAAAAGTTTATGTGAAACTTGAAAGCCTGGTATCCGGTCCCGGACCGCCCGAGGCCAGCCACAGGCTTTCCCAGGGACCCAGGGAAAGATGCCCGGCGGGACACGGCAGGTCAAGGCGTGTTTCTTCGCCGGAGAAATTCATGGCGCAAAACACGCGGCGGCCGTTCCGGTCAGGCCCCCGCCGCACGGCAAAAACCGGCTCCGGGCTGTCAAGCACTTCCATGGGGCTTTCAGGGTCAAAGGCCCTTTCTTCCGCCCTGAAAGCAAGAAATTTTTGAAAGCCGTTATACACAAGATTTCTAAAGGAACCGCTTTCGCACAGTTCCCTTTCAACATCATTGATGCAAGGTTTTTCCCGGTTGATGGCCCGGTTATAGCCCAAAAGTCCGGGCCCTTCTTTCCAGTTTTCTGAACCGATCCAACTGTGAAAATACACCGCCGGGAGGCCGGGCAGGGAAAGCAGCACAGCCTGGGCCGCGAGAAAGGCCCCGGCCCTCTCCCCGGCGGTCCCCAGTTCAGGCGGGGCGACAATGCTGGCATAGGAACAGTTAAGCTCGTAGGGCACGGGACCGCCAGGGCCGGCCTTGTATGAAATAAGGGCGCCCCGTTTTTCGGCCTTTTCTATCGCCGCCGCAAAGGCCGCTTCATCGACAAGCCCCTTTGCCGGGGTAAGGCCCACCCCGTCATGGCTGGCAAGGAAATTAAGGAAGAGCCCTTTGTTCCCTGTTTCGCGTAAGGTCTTTGCCCATTTTTTTAAGGGCGTCGTGTCGCCCGAAAGGGCCCCGTACAGTACCAGGGGCGGCAGGGCGAAATTGTAGACCATGTGGGCCTCGTCGCCTTCCCCAAAATACGAAATATTATCCCTGTGGGGTACATTCGTTTCGGTAAGGATGCGAAGGTCAAGGCCCAGGAGTTCTATGACAGCCCTGAACAGCTTTACCACGGCATGGGTTTTGGGATGGTGCAGGCAGCTTGTCCCGTCTTCCTTCCACAAATAGGCGATGGCGTCAAGACGTACTATGCGGCTTCCCCTCCGGGCGTATTCGAGGAATATTTTTACAAATTCAAGCAATACTCCGGGATTTGAAAAATCATAATCAACCTGATCGGCGCTGAAGGTGGTCCACACATGGCGCACGGTACCATCGGCGAGGGTAAAGGGCGTAAGCAGGGGATGGGTACGGGGGCGCAC
>JAISCK010000049.1 GCA_031265635.1 Spirochaetaceae bacterium | reverse complement strand
CGCGGTAAAACGCCGGGCCCTTGCCGAAATTGACGCGGTGCTTACCTGTACCAGGCGATGACGCCGTATCCCACAAAGGACGGGGCCGCGTGCCTGTCGGCGCTGGTTCCGTAAGCAACGGGAACGGCGTTCCGGGCCCCGTGTTCACGGGCAAAACCCAGCGCCCCGAGCACCGCCCCGGCGGAACAGGCGGAGCGGTCAGCCTCGGCCCTGGCAAGTATATCCTCGGCATCTCCGGCGATTACCGAGGCGATGAAGGCGGCGTCATTGGTTTTTTTAACCCAGTCCAGAGCCCGGGAACCTAAACCCCTGGGCGTAAACCCGTAATCAGGCCCGTAGTGGGTCAGGTCCGTGGAAGCTATGACCACGGTTTTTCGCCCGAGTGCCCTGGCTGTTTTGCCCAGTATCGTCCCGGCCTCAAAAGATTCCCGCCCGGCGGGAAGGCGGAGATGGAGCAAGCGCGCGTTGGGGAAAAAGTACTTGACCAGGGGAAGCTGTATCTCGACCGTATTGTCCGCCCCTCGGTCGCCCCGGCCGCCCAGAACCTCCCGGAGAGCGCCGCGGAATTCGCCGTCCATCTCCAGGACGCCCAGGGGCGTTTCGGCCCCGTCCTCTTCGGCATACAAGACCGGGTATGACGCGGGAAGATGCCCTCCCAGCACCACCACGGTCTCGGCCGTGGCGTCAAGGGTATAGATGCCCCTGGCGGCCAGCGCGCCTGAGAAATACCAGCCAGCGTGGGGAACCATACAGGCAAGAGCGCCCCGGAGAGGCGGATTTTCTTGTATGGTTTCCGCCGCCCGGTCAAGAAAAAGCCGGGTTTCCGCCCCGGAAACGGGATACCAGCCTTCGCTCAAGGCTCTTTTTCTTAAATTCATTGATTTTATTCTAGCATGGTTTAAAAAAAGCGTATATAATAAGTCCATGCGGCCAAAATTTAGTTCAATCATAGGTCTTTTTTGTCTTCTTGCGTATGCCGGGGCCCTGGGATACGGAATCTACAAGACCCGGCGCAGTATATATGTGCAGCATAACACTTCCGAAAAGGAATTTTACGAGCTTGTAGACACGGCAAACGCCGCCGGGGTGCTGGGTTTTATGGACCAGCCCTTCCGCGACACGATAAGGGACGGCGTCATGCGGTCCAAAACCCTCCAGGGGGCCATACTGTCGGGGCCCTACGGCAATGAATATGCCGTAGAACGGAAAGAAGGCATCATCACCTGGACCAATGACATTCCCCGTTTTGTTACGCGCTTCGGCCTTTCCCAGGACCCCCACTGGGCAAAACTCAGCATAGAAGGCATACGCAACGCGTCCATCAGCGCGATGTACTACATCGTTGATTACGGGGAATTTACCGTTATCTTAAGGCATACCCTTATGATGGTCCTCGCCGCCCTGGCCCTGGCCCTGCTTACCATGATCGCCGGTTCCCTGTTCGGGAAGCATCCCGCGCCCAGGATAATCAACGTTGCCATGGGAGACGCGCGGACCTTCAAGTTCGCCGGGGAGGAGAAACAGCCAAAGCCGCCCGAAAAGAAAGAAGCGCCTCCCGCGCGGAACAGCCAGCCCGCCCAGGGAGAAGAAGAGCGCCCCAAGGGCCTTTATTCCCCCCACGGCAACATAAGCTGGGCCGCCTATACAAAAGAACGGCTCGCGTCAGAGCTTCACCGCTGCGCGGCCTTTGAGCAGGACCTGGTACTCATCGCCATGGAATTTGACAACACTGACTCCCGGCCTTTCTTCAATGAATTTACCGAAATGGCGGTAAAGTACTTTACCCTCAGGGATCTTATTTTTGAATGGGGGAATCAGGGTATCGCGGTAATCATCCCCAACGCCGACCTGGACCAGGCATTTGCAAGGGCCGAGGAATTCCACGCCAAAGTCCTCGCCCGGTTTACCCCGTATTTTTCCGCCGGCGCCGACCTTGCCGCGGGTTTAAGTTCCCGGGCCGGAAGGCTCATTGACGCCGAAAGGCTTATCTTTGAGACATCCCAGGCCCTGGCAAAGGCAAAGCAAGACCCGGTGTCCTCACTGGTCGCCTTCAGAAGCGACCCCGAAAAATACCGGGCCTTCATCGCCGCCCAGGACAAGGAATAGGGGAGATTTTACCGCGAAGGAAAGAAGAGGTAATTTACCGCGAAGTCGAAGAAGTCGAAAAAGTAAAAGAAGGGGAAGGAGAAAGGGGGCCTGTTTCCTCACTACCGCTGGCTGGCAAACAGCCGCCGCCGTGCCCCCGCCCGATAAAGGCATGCGAGCAGGTGCGAAGCATGTCCCGGCGCTAATGCGGCAACTCCCTCGCGCAAGCGAGTTCTTGGGGCCACATAAAATCCCCTGTATGCTATTGTGTCTCGAAGGGCCTTCGCGGGAGCCTTGCTTTGCAAGTCTTCCGCTACCCTCCAAAACAGCGCCCGGTACTTTGCGCTGCCAGGCGCCCTTTTCACAGCTTTCAAGCGCCAATGAGGGCTTTGACAATATACGCTACGGCAATACCTAAATAGTTGCCGGCCATGGCGCCGATAAGTCCCATTAAAATACCGGCGCCTACCAGATTCTTCCAGCCGCCGCCGGCGGCAACCAGGGCAGCGGTGGTGCCTTCGGCAATAGCGCCGGTTATTGAAATTACCATGTATTCATATTTGACTTTAAACGAGCGCAATATAACCATGTGCAGAAGAATACATGATACGATAACACACAGACAGTAGAGGGTCATGTACATGGCGGACCCCAGGAAGTTCTGGATATTTACCATAAAACCGATGATGACAAGGTACTGTAAACTGAAAAAGAGCCCCAGGTTAAAGGTCCCCCGAAGTTTCTTAACCGCCGGAATCTGCGCGGCAATAAGGGACAGGGTTGAAAGCAGCAATATCCTGCCGGGACCGGTAAAACTTGCGGGGAATATTTTATTCGCGATCAAAGTAGAAGCGGTAACAATACTAAACGCTATCGCCAATAATATGGCAATATCCATGATATTCCATTTTTCATCCTCAAGCAGATGCGAGGAATCACTATCGGCGTATTCTTCTTTGGAAAAACGATACGGCCACTTACGCTGCCACCACTTTGACGCTCCCAGGATTGCCGGAGAAGCGAACATCAGCAGCATGGTAGGCATGCCGATCACATAATCCGACGCGTTGGC
>JAISCK010000020.1 GCA_031265635.1 Spirochaetaceae bacterium | reverse complement strand
GCGTCGCTGCTCCGGGAATCCCTGATGAGGTCAAGGGCCCGTACAAGATCGGCCTGAACCGCCGGGTCGGTAAACGAGAAGGAACTGATTTCCCGCAGGGCCAGCATCTGTATGCCCTGGGGCGTAAGAATGGAAAGCCAGGGTTCCTGTACCTGTTGTTCCTCATTCCGGGCCTGGGTCACGGGCCGGTATTCGACGCCCAGCACGCGGCCCCGTATGACATCGGGCGCTCTCAGTTCCAGTTCCGCCCCTTTAAGGCTGCCGAGTATCTGTGCCGCGCCGGGATTTCCGGAAAGATCTATGCTGAGGCTTTTCAGGGTGCGCTCAAGGGTTGTTTCCGAGGCGTAGAGTACCGAGGGAGTAGCGTCTCCCGATCCCGGATCCTGAATCACCAGGGATTTAAGGGCGTCGTTTATCGCGTCAAGGTTGAAGGGGAGAACGATTTCCCCGTTATCCTGAATGCTCCCCGAATGTTCAAAATAGCCGACTCCCGAAGAAAAGAGGCTGATTTTTCTTAAAGCAAGGTCCCCGTCAGGCGTCTGGGCAAAGGCCGGCATAACGGCTAAAAAAGGCAGCGCCGCCAGGACAGGCGGCAGTGTTTTCCATGAATTCATTATTTCTCCTTCTGTTTCAACATGGACCGTCCTGTATAGACGGCCAATCCGGTAAGGACAAGCGCTGAGGCCGCGAGGCTTCCCCAGAGCAGCCATGGCTGGTAATCTGTTTTCGGGGCGGTTTCTCCCTGCCTTCCCCGGTACTGTTCTTCCCCGCTGACCCAAGCCTCAAAGAGTTCGCCCTGGATGGCCCCGGAAGCAAGGGTATCGGGCGGGGGGCCTATGTTGGCGTTTCCGTAAGCCAGTGTCCAGGGTCCCCTGCCTTTTCCCAGAAAGACAAGTTCCTTCGCTTCCCATTGCAGTATCAGTTCAGGGGGAGAGGCAAAGGACACTTCGCCCCGGAGAACAAGACGCCAGAACGGCGCCGGGGAAACGAGCGTAAAGGGCTTGTTCCGGTGAACCCTTCCCTCACTGGTAAACATATAAAGAAGCCCGCTGGTTTCATAATGCCAGCTTTCATTTTCGCGGAAACGGCTTGAAATTTCTACATTGAGGAAATCAGGTCCGCCGGGCGTAAAGTCCACGGAGCGCAGCGGATAAAAAGCGCCGGCGTCAAAAAACGCTTCCCTGTTGTTTTCCGAGAGCCTTCCCTGAACGCGGCTTTCCCTGATTTTACCCGGCATCTCAATACTTTTGAATTCAGCCGTAACGGTTTTGAGGCGGGGCGCGTTCCCCCTGATGCTGATGAGCAGATAACTGCTTTCGGCCTCTGGGAGTTCCAGAACCGTCCGCTCCACGCGGCTGCCGTCGCTTGAGCTGTACCGGGCAAGGGGCTGAACCCCGGCGCCGCGCCAGTCGCCGAGCTTCCGGGCGAAAAAAAGTTCCGCCTGGCAGGAAAAATTCCCTTCTTCAAAATTGAGACTGAGAGATGCCGGAACAGGAAAGAGTTCATGGAGATCAAGGATATAACTTTCCGGCCCTTCCCGTTCCCCGGAGGCCGTTCCGGTTTCCGCCGTCCCGGAAATCCCGGAGCCGGTAATCCGTATTACCGTCCCCGCCGCGTTAATTTCTATATCGGCTTCCCGGGGCGGGGCGTTTTCCTTCCATATAAAAAAGGGAAGCTCAAGGGGCGGCGGGGTATATTGTACCGGAGCGGGCGGAACTATAAGAAAGGGAACCGGAGCGCCGTCAGAGTCAAACACCCGCAGGTCCCCCAGGTCCTGCCGTTCAGCGCGGCGGTAGACTGTTTCAGGAAGTTCGAGGATCATGAGGCTTCCTTCCCTGCCCGAAATTTCCAGCGTGGCGCCGAAGTCTCCGGGACCGGGTATGCGCTGTTCCTGACCCCAAAGACCCTGGCGGGCAAAAATTCCCCATAACGCAAGAAGAAGCGTCGCGGGGCGGGGCTTACTGTTCCTTTTCACCGGAAAGCTCCTTTGCCTCCGCTGCCTTTGCGGACGGAGGCAGCGGCGCGGCCCAGCCTATGATAAGGAACAGTATACCCGCGATGAAAAAAGAAGCGATGCGTATAAGGGTTCCCGTTTCGGCAAGGTCAATGAGCAGGAGCTTGAGTACGGCACAGACGGTAAGGGCCGCTCCCGCTATCCATAAACGCCGCGACGCTTTTCTGTTCCCCGTGATGATGTGGCCTATGCCGTAGATTCCCCAGAGCAGGAAGAGGCACAGGCGGTATATGTCATCGCCGCCTATGCCGCGCCAGGGAAGGCCGCCAAGGAAATGTACGCTCCTCCAGAGCATGGCGTTAAGCCAAAGAAAGACCATAAGGTCAACAAGGATTACCGTTAGACGCAACGACGGTCCCGGAATGTCTTTGAAGGAACGGAATTTGAAACGCCAGAAAACAAGGGCCATGATACAGAAAGCCTGTTCCAGTTCCAGGGGATTAAGCAGGGGCAGGTAGAAGGGGAGGGGATGGGGATCTCCCGGCAGAAACAGAGTTACCAGAAACCACAGCCCCGCCGCGCAGAAAAGGACCAGGGGGAACACGAAGAAGATGAGCTTTCTATAGGAAAGGGCAGCGCCTTTCATTTTACTTTCCAGAGAAAGCGATACGACAAGAAAAGCAAAGACAGGCAGTATGCCGGCAAAGCTGGTCCATGACGGTGAAAGCCCCCGGCTTTCGGTAAAGGCCCTTCCTGATGAACTTAGGGCAGCGCAGAAGCAGAGGAGGCAGATCAGGGTCCACGAGGCGCGGAGTCCCGGCCCGCCGGGAAAGGCCCGCGTTTTTCTGCCTGAAAGGTACAGCAGGAGGCCCTGGGAAAGGGCAAAGCACAGCCACGCTACGCCTGAAAGCCCCCGGAAAAAATTATAGTTCCACAGCGACTGGATGTCAGTTTCGGCGGCATACACAAGGCCGTAGAAGAACACTCCCAGCACGGAACAGGACGCGATGACAGGGGCCGACGTGACGCCGAGAAAGAGGAGGGGGGCGCTGAAAACGCGGCCCGCAAAGAAAAAGACCAGGGCGCTCGCCGAGGCAAGGATAAAAAAGGCCGGCGCGGGATCGCTTACAGAGCGGTACATTTCCAGACCCCAGGCGGCAAACCACCAGACGAGGCCCCAGGGTATGAGTACGCGGGGAACAAGATCCCAGAAAGAAGGCGCCGCTTCCGAACCCTTTCCGGTTTTGAAATAGTTTGTTTCGTTGTCCTGTACCTTGTCCGGGACGGCTGTTCCCGGCGCGGGGTCAGAAAGCGCCATGACCAGGGCGGCCAGGGCTATGATCAGGGGGCCGAGAAAACCGGGATTTCGCAGGAACGCGCCGGCCGCGGCGCGGTCTTCGCACAAGAAGGCTATTATCGAAGCCGCGTAGACGATGAGGCCCGCGGCCTTTACCCTCCTGTCCCGCAGCCTTACGCCCAGGTAATAAAGCAGGGCGCCTTCACCAGCCCATAGCGTCATGGTAAGCCGTGCCGTCAATTCCAGAGGTATAGCCAGGTTTGCCAAAAACACGGAAGACGCCAGGTACGCTTCGGAAAGAAGCCTCATTCCTTCTCCCCGCCTCTTCCTGACAATGACCGAAAGCAGGAGGTACAGCGCGCCAAACGCTATGCAGCTCCACGCATAACCCCCGCTTATTCCCCTGAGTATGCGCCAGTGGAGGAGGAGAACCGCCAGGGGCGTTCCCGCGGCAACCGGTATGTCAAGGTAGCGCTTTAGGGAAAAGCCCTTTCTACCTCCGGTTCCCAGGCCCATAAGGGTAAAGAGAATGAAGTAGAAACATATAAAGGGCTCCACGGTCATGAAAAGTTCGTTCCTGTAGGACGCGAATACCCAGACCGAGGCGGAAACAAAGGTGGCGAGAAAGGCAAGGCAGCTTAAACCGCGCCAGAACGTAAAAAACACGATGACGAACACCGCGAGGTCAAGAACGGCGTAATACGAAAAAAGAACGATATGGCTCCCTGTTTCCGCGTTTAAGAGCAGCGGGGCGGCAAAACCCCCAAGAAAGCCGAAAAGGGCCAGGGGCTGGGAACTCTGGAGCAGGGCCAGGACTATGGCCGGGGGTAGCAAAAGGCTCATGAGAATGAGGGTCAGAGGCGGGGTAACATAGGGCAGGAGCCTCGACGCGGCGTATACGCAAAGGTACAGTATGCCTATGCCGCCTCCCTGCAGCACCAGAAAATACAGAGGGCGCTTTTTTCTGAATATCCAGCCGCATACAGTCATGACCAGGCCCAGAAGGGCCGCGCCGGTTATGCGCATTTCAACAGTGATATAACCCCGCCGCGCCATGTAGGTAAAAAGCAGGGCCAGGGCTATGAAAATCAGAACCACGCCGCCTGAGACCCAGAGATTGCCGCCCCTTATAAAATTTTTAAGTGAATTCCAGAGGGCCGGTTCGCTCTTTTCCGCCCCGGCTTTAGCCGCTTCTGTTGTGGTTGCCTCTGCCGCAATCGTTTCTATCACGGCCGCACCTGGCGCAACTGTTTCTGTCGCGGCAACACTCGGCACGGCCGTTTCTGCCGCAACCGCATCTGCCACGGCCACATCTATCGCATCAGGCTCTTCATACACGGCGGGGACGCCGGGCGGGAATGGCGGAGACTCCGCTACAGGCTCGGCTGTGCCGGGCTGAACGGAAGGCCCGTTATGCGTTCTGATTTCACGTTCAAGCAGGGACAGGCGCTCTTGAAACTCTTCAAGCTGTTCCTTTTGTTCCCTGGTCCTTCCAAAAAGAAACGCCGTGCCCAGGACGGCGTACATAAGAGCCCCAAGGACGATCAGAACAATCAGAACAACCGCTTCCATAGGCGCGCCTCCCTACACCTGGTGCTCCAGTTTCAGGGTAATGGTCGGCTGGTCACAGACTTCGGGAGGGCCGTAATACTGTATCGCGCCGGGGAAAACAAATTTTGTTTCAGCCGCCCAGGTCTCCCTCTGGGACGCGAAGGCATTGAAGGGCTTTCCGTCCAGTTCCACCAGGGCTTTTTTGATGACCGGCTTTCTGGAACCGTGGCGCTGTTCCATGTTCATCATCATGGTCAGGGGAACGCCGCCGGCTATCCACTCGCTGGCCGGGGCCACAAGATTTCTTATATTCGAAATATAGCCAGAAAGTCCCGACGCGATAAGCACAAACGCGCCGAACCCCAGGGAATAGCAGTAGTCGGCGTCGAAGTTCGAGGGGAAGGCGCAGCGTCCCTCATAGCCGAAGAAATGGCACTGGGTGCCGAACTTGCCCTTGTATACGCCCTGTTTCGCCAGCTACCGCAGACGCTGCTCGCACATCCCCATGAGAAGCTTTTCGGTTTCGATGCGGGACACCTGGACATTGCCGTGGGGGTCCCTGTCCATGAGAAGCTGTTTGGCGATTTCGGGAGGAAGGCTTTTGAAGAAGCTGTCCGATCCTTTAGTCAGTTTGAAACTCAGCCAGTACAGTTGGTCGATAAAGGAAATTATGTCGCCGAATTCAGCGGCGTTGGCGGCCAGGATATTGTTGAGTTCCCCGATAAGGATTTTCATTTCAGGGATGAACTCGATGAGCCCCTCCGGAATGAGCGCCACGCCGAAGTTAAGCCCCTTGTCCGCCCGTTTGACCACCGAAGCGCAGATGGTTTCTACTACCTGGCTGAGGGACATTTTTTTCGCCTCTACTTCTTCCGAAATGAAACATACATTGGGCTGGGTCTGGAGGGCGCATTCCAGGGCAATATGGCTTGCCGAGCGGCCCATGAGCTTTATGAAGTGCCAGTATTTTTTGGCGCTGTTGGCATCCCTTTCAATATTACCGATAAGTTCGCTGTAGGTTTTTACCGCGGTATCAAAACCGAAAGACGCCTCAACGTACTCGTTTTTAAGGTCGCCGTCTATGGTCTTTGGGCAGCCTATGACCTGGGTGGAAGAACCCTTGTCAAGAAAGTATTCGGCCAGAAGCGCGGCGTTGGTATTGGAATCGTCGCCTCCTATGATGACCACCGCGTCGAGTTCAAGTTTTTTTATCGTCTCCAGCGACGAGGCAAACTGTTCGGGCGTTTCAATCTTGGTCCTGCCCGATCCTATGATGTCAAAGCCCCCGGTGTTCCGGTAACGGTTTATGAGTTCATCGTCGATGACCGTTACGCGGTTTTCTATGAGGCCCGATGGGCCGCCCCGGAAACCGTAAAGCACCGAATCCCTGCTGCCCTTCATGAG
>JAISCK010000099.1 GCA_031265635.1 Spirochaetaceae bacterium | reverse complement strand
TTCATGTCTTCCACCAGGGCGCGGGCCGCGGCAATGTCCGATTTGGCCCTGTTGTAGACTTCGTCACGGGTAAGTTTTACCCTGGCAACGCCTTCCTGGATGGCCTGCATCGCCACATCGGCGGCTTCCTGGGCAAACACGTCGGTTTCTTCCATGGTTGCCACAATGTTGTCGGGAGCGATGCCCCGCTTTTCGGAGAAATCGGCGATGGAATGAGCGCAGCGTATGGCCATACCGTCGGTGATTTTCTTTGCCCGTACAAGGAGCGCCCCTTTGAGTATGCCGGGGAAGCAGACCGAGTTGTTTACCTGGTTGGGAAAATCGCCCCGGCCTGTGGCTACGATAAAGGCCCCCGCTTCTTTGGCCGCATAGGGCCAGATTTCGGGAACCGGGTTCGCGCAGCAGAACACTATGCTTTTGGGGGCCATGGAGCTGACCCATTCGCGCTTGACAGTATCGGGGCCCGGCGTGGAAAGGGCGATGAGTACATCGGCGCCTTTCATGGCTTCGTCCATGCTGGGGGAACGGCGGGGATTGGTCTTTTCGCAGATTTCCCACTTCCGGTAATTCCGCTTGTCGTTTTTAATGTCTTCACGGCCCAGGTGCAGGGACCCTTTTGAATCAAAGACTATCATGTTGTCAGGATTGCCGCCGTCGGCAAGGATAAGCCTGGCTATGGTGGTGTTGGAAGCGCCCGCGCCGAGCAGCACTATTTTCGCGTCCTTGAGGGATTTGCCTGCCAGCTTGAGGGCATTGAGTACTCCGGCCAGGGTGATACAGGCGGTTCCCTGGGCGTCGTCGTGCCAGACCGGAACATCGCAGGCTTCCCTGAGTTCATCCAGTACCTTGAAACAGTTGGGCTGGCTTATATCCTCAAGGTTGATGGCCCCAAAGGAATGCTGGGCCATCTTGACGAATTCGATGAGCTTTTCGGGACTGTTTTTCCCATCGGGTCCCCTGGAATCCACGCAGAGGGCTATGGCGTCAACGCCTCCCAGGTACTTCATGATCATGGCCTTGCCTTCCATAACGCCAAGCCCTCCGGGAGGGGTACAGTTGCCGTCGCCCAGCACCCTGGTAGAATCCGAGACGACCGCGACAAGGTTGCCACGATTTGAAAGGGCAAAGGATGTGTCATTGTCATCCCTTATGGTTGTGGAAATCTTTGATACGCCGGGAGTGTACCATACATTGAACCAGTTGAGGCCGTAGAGCCCGCACTTGGGCACGGTCTGCATTTTGCCGCCGTAAAATTTGTGCGCTGTCGCGGAAAGGTTTTTCAGAAACAGCGTCTGGGCCCTGGCCTTCTGATCCTCGCTGAAAGAGGCGGGGAAAAGACCGGCGAGGTTTTTTAATGAGGGATCGATTTTCATGAATACTCCTAATAGTAGCGGCGAAAGCCGCCGGGTATGTTACCCTTAAAATAACCCCGCCCGGAGGCGGGGCATGTTTTCTTTATAAACGAGGAATTACTTCCATTTTCCAAGGCCAAGATATTTATTGGTTTCGGCGGTTCCCGATGCCGAATCGCTCTGCATCTTCATGGAGGCGCGTATGGCATCCATGGTTTCGGGAATGGTTACCGATTCCTGGGGGATATTGATGGCGTACATGATATTGTCCCCGGTCTCTACGATACTATCCTCCCAGAGGCCGATTTCGTACATATCGCCCCGTGGATTTCCCAGGTCGCGGGCATAGCGGAAGAACGACGCGTTGCCCAAAAAACCGTCTTCCAGGCGGACTACCCGTATGCGGTTATGGGTCTTAAAGGCTTCCAGGGCCATGTCCCTGGTGATCTTCCCTTTTTTGGCATGGGCGACAACGGTGATAATGTGTCCGTGAGTTACCGGAGTGTGGACCAGTATGCCGGTGGCTTCCACATGGGGCATGATGGTCATGAGGTCTACGGCCTGATGGGAAGGGGCCTTGTCCATCTGGAGGGCGTTGGTGAGTCCGCGGTGATAGTCTCCGGGATCGGCAACCCTGCGTATAATGGTGATCGCGACCCGGTCAATGCCGTATTTGCGGTCGAGGCAGTCAACCGAGCGTATGAGGCCGGTGGTATTGCAACTGGTGAGCTTGAGATACCTGGCGCCTACACCCTTTTCGTAATTCGCGTAGCCGTGAAAGAACACATCGGCCACCGAATCTTTTTCGCCGCCCTGAAACACCGCCCTGATGCCGGCCTTCTCGTAAAGCGCCTTGTTCTTTGCGCCTACGCCGCCGGGTGAAGAATCAAGCATGATGTCAACCTTGCCGATGAGTTCCGCGAAATTTCCCTTAACGGGAATACCGGTGGCGTCAAATTTCGACTTGTCCGCTCCTTCAACAAGATAGAGATCGTAGGGCATGCCCCGTTCCTTGAGGGCCCGTATGGAAAGAGTGGGGGCAAGATCGGCTATGCCCACCAGTTCCATATCCTTCTGCAGCGCCACGCCGTCGGCCAGACGCTGTCCGATTACTCCGTATCCCGCTACTCCGACTTTAACCATTGTTTACTCCTTCTTCGCTTTAATTGTTGAACCGTGCCGCAGAGCTTTAACCACAGGCAGTTCTTCTCCGGTGAGGAAGCGTATCAGCGCGCCCCCGCCGGTGCAGATATAATTGATCAGACCGGTTTTTTTGTATTTTTTCGCGGCGGTAATGCTGTCGCCGCCTCCGATCACCGTATAGGCCCCGGTATCTCCCAGGGCCTCCCATACCATTTTGGTCCCCGCCTCGGTAGGTTCTTCTTCAAAGACGCCCATGGGGCCGTTGACAAAGACCGTTTTTGCCGCGCGTATCGCTTCCTGGTATTTTTTCGCGGTTTTGTTTCCGATATCAAGAACCAGCGCGCCTGGGGGGATTTTCCCCAGGCTGTATTCGACGCGCCCGCCGTTCTCAACCACGGCGAAATCTTTTGGCATGACAATCTTGTTCCTGTACGCTGCCAGAAGTTCTTTGGCCGTTTCTACAAGATTCTCATAGCCTTCCTTTTTGATAAAGGCCCTTGCCTCTTCTCCTATGTCCTCGCCGTTGGCCCAGAGGAGGACCTCTCCCACAAGACCTCCGGTAAGCACGGTATCGGCGGCGCCTCCCGATAGCACGGCGCTCATCATGAGGAAGGCGTCGTTTATCTTGGCGCCGCCCAGAACAAAGACGCAGGGCCGCTCTGGTTTTTCCATGAGGCCCGATATGACGCAGAACTCTTCTTCAAAAAGCCTGCCCATGGCGCTGGGCAAAAGCTCTTCAAAACCGCAGAGGCTGGGCTGGTCCCGGTGGGCCGCCGCGAAAGCGTCGCATACATACACATCGGCCAGAGGGGCAAGTTTGCGCACCAGGAGGGTCCTGGCCTGTTCCTCATGGGAGAGGCGCAGCTTGGTCTCAAAGAGGGTCTGCTCTTCTGACACAAAGCGCACATTGTCAAGGAGGAGAATTTCTCCGGCCTTGAGTGTCCTGACTGCCTCCCTGGCCGAAGGGCCGCATACATCGTCAATAAACCTTACTTCCTTGCCGAGGAATTTTGAAAGCTCTTTTGCGTGAGGCTCGGTGGTGTAAAAGTTCTTGTATTCAATGTCGCTGCCCTGGTGGGCCATGAGTACGAGTTTGGCGCCCTTATCGCTTAACTCCCTGAGGGTGGGGATACAGGCTTCAATGCGGGTCGTGTCCTTGAGCCTTCCTGTCGCCCTGTCCACAGGCTGGTTGATGTCGATGCGGCAGAGCACGGTCTTGCCCTGTACCTCAACATCATCCAGGGTGTTTATGCCGAATCTCATATCTGGGCCTTTTCCCTGATATAGGTCCTGGCCTTGACGGCGTATTGCAGGGGATTGGCTTTGGCCGGGTCCTGTTCCGCTTCCACAACCCACCAGCCCGAATAGCCGGCTTTTTTAAGGGCGTCGAACACAGGTACAAAATCTATGCAGCCGTCTCCGGGAACGGTAAAGACTCCTTCCTTAACCGCCCTGAGGAAAGACCATTTTTCTTCCCGCGCCTGTTTTTGGATTTCAGGGCGCATATCTTTAAGATGCACATGGCGTATGCGGCTCATCCACTTGTCAAGCACCGCGAGGTGATCCTCACCCGAAAACACCAGATGGCCGGTGTCATAGAGCAGCCCCAGAAGCCGGGGATCGGTGTTGTTCATGAGCCTGTCGATTTCGGAACTGGTCTGTACTCCGGTTCCCATGTGATGATGGTAGGTGAGCTTCATTCCCTTTTCGGCGGCCAGTTTCCCCAGTTTGTTGAGACCGGTACAGAGACTGTCCCATTCAACATTGGTAAAGACCGGCTTTGCGTCGTAAATGGGCCTGTCCTGCATACCCTGTATGGAATGGCCCTGTTCCGCCGCGCCTATGACCCTTGCCCCTACGGCGTAGAGAAAATCCCGGTGTTTGATAAAGGCTTCTTCAACTTCCTCATAGGGTTTGGTGGTCAGAAAGGAACTGAACCAGGCGTTGCAGATGGTGAGTCCCTTTGGCTTGAGGGCCGCGTTGAGGAGGGCGGGGTCCTTGGGATATTTGTTTCCCACTTCGCTTCCCGAAAAACCGGCCTGGGCCATTTCGCTGATACATTGTTCAAAGGGAATCTCGCCGCCCAGCTCAGGAAGGTCGTCATTGGTCCAGGCTATGGGGGCTATGCCCA
>JAISCK010000040.1 GCA_031265635.1 Spirochaetaceae bacterium | reverse complement strand
CGCAATGCCGTAACCCTCCGCTCCGGGCGGATTATCCCGGTTACCGCTCCCCTCTATTCTGAAATGAGCCAGCTTTTGAGCGACGCCCACAAGTCCTATAACGAAGGCATCAGTCTTATCAATCAGGGCCGCCGTTCCGGGGGGCTGGAAAGCCTCTCCCGGGCGCAGCAGAAAACCGAAGAAGTAAAGCTCATGTTCCCGGTCAATCAGGACGCCAGCATACTCCAACTCAGGATAGCCCAGGTAACTGATCCGGCGACCTTTCCCGCCATGTTCCGGGACCGCTTTACCAATGATATGGCCCTCATAAGGCAGCTCAGGCAGGCGGCGACCGAGCAATTCGCCGATCTCCAGGACCTGGCTGCCATCAACCCCGGTTATCCCGGCATACAGGCCGCCCTGACCGAGGCGGAAATCCTTATAGGCTTACGGCCCCCTCCGCCTGATCCCGCGGCCCTTGCCCGTTCCATGGAACTTACCCGCGAAGCCCGGACCCTGGTGGACACCGCGGCCAACAGCCAGGTCCAGATGGAAATAGCCCTGGGTACTGTAAACCAGGCCCTGAGCCTGAACCCCAATAACGAGCAGGCCATGGCGCTGAAAAGTACCATTGTTTCTATCATAGGCGGCAGCGGTGGCGGCAGTGGTATTGCCCAGTATGTGCTGACTGCCGACGCGGAGGTAAAATTCAAGAGAGCCCAGCAGGAATTTACCCAGGGCAGGTATATTAACGCCTATGGTATTCTCCAGGAACTGCTCCAGGATACCCGGAACAGGAATGTTCAGAAGGTTATAGATTTGGAACGAAGGACCAGGGCGATGCTATGATAAAAGTCCTTCTGCGCCGGCTTGCGCTGCTTGTACTTCTGGGCCTGTCCGTCCCTTTTCTCTCCGCCCTTTCCGTCTTTTACTGGGAGGACGCCGGACTTTTTTCTCCTGAACGCGGTTCCTTCCCCGCGTCGTCTTCCAACGGCGATACCGCCATTGTGGCCTGGCAGGAAAACCTTCCCTCGTCCGGCGGCGGGCAGATATGGATATCCGCGGCTGTAAAGAGCGGAGAAGACGAATGGGTCATACACCGGAACATAGCCGGTCCCTATGCCTATTCAGGTTCCGAACCTTCAATTATAAGCGCTCTGGTGGACAGGAACGGAAAAATTTTTATCGCCGCCGCCGCCGATACGGCGCGTACCGAACTTATTGTGTCCGAAGATTATGGTGAAACATTCAGCGTTCATACAATTGACAGCGGGTCCGGCGCCGGGGAACTGAGCGGCCAGGAAAACGCCGCGTCAAGTTCCCTGGCCCCCCGTATATACGCCATGGAAAACGGGGGCTACCTTCTCTTTATAACCAGGGGGCTTTCCCAGTCCCTGACGATTTATTACGCCCGCTCGGACGACGGCGTCTCCTGGACGCCCTTTGAGCCCTTTATCAGCCGTTTCGGGCTACAGCTTAACTTTCTCCCCTCCCATGCTTCCATGGCGGGAAGGGAATATGTGGTATTCCAGTCCTTTCAGGGAACCGAGTCTCCTTCCTTTCAGATTTTTATCAAATCAAGCGCCGACGGCGGCCGTACCTGGAGCGAGTCGAAACTCGTAACCAATTTCAGGGACAGATCGGCGGCACAGACCGAGGTGGAACGCTACGACAACCAGCGGCCCCATCTTTCGGTTCAGGACGGCCGGCTTTTTATGGTATGGGAACGCCGGTCGGGTACCGAACCCCAGATTTACGCCGCTACGCTGGACAACGAAGGCGCTATCATTGGCTACCCCGAAATAGTGAACCGCTCCGCCGGGTTCTGCAATAACCCTATAGCCCTCAGTTATGAAGGCGCGGTAACTATCGTGTGGTTTGATAACCACACAGGGCAGAACAGGGTGTATCTGGCCCAAAAGACCGGCCTTGACTGGGAAAATGTTGAGCTATCCGGTTCAGGCGCGGCGTCTTTTGGCCGCCCGGTGCTTGCCGGCAGCGATCTCTTTCTTTTCTGGCAAAGCCCCAGGCAGGGGCGGGACCGCATTTTCATACTGAGGCCGGACATTTCTGTGGACGTGCCGGTACTCCGTGCCCAGAACTTCCAGAGCGGACAGAGCCTGCGCAGTGAGACGGCCCGTATCGCCTGGAACAATCCCCGTGATTCTTCGGGTATACAGGGCTATTCGTACAGTTGGAGCATGGATCCTGACGCCGTGCCGCCCCAGCGGATTTCCCTGTACTTTGGCCAGCCGACCCAGATTGAACAGCGGGCCAATGAGGACGGTTCGTGGTATTTTTCCCTTATGGTCCAGGATTATGCGGGAAACTGGTCAAGGCCGGTACGCATCGAATTTATACGGGATATGACGCCGCCGCCGCCGGTGGATATTCTTCCGCCTGTCCTTGACAGCGAAGGCTACCTTGCTTCAAATACCTTTGACATGAGGTGGAACCCTTCGTCCGCTTCCGACCTTGCGGGCTATACCTGGAACCTCGAATACCTGGGTCCCGAAGAACGTTTCGGCGTCATGGACGCCCCGCTCTTTGCCGATACCTTTGCGGCGGGGAAAACCGAAGCCGCCGGTGTCGCCATAGGCGTTCCCCGGACTTCTCCCCGGGTCATGGGGCGGAATTCCCTGGTTTCCTATGCCAATCAGGATGACGGCGTCTGGCGCTTCTCGGTTTCCGCCATTGACGCGGCGGGAAACATAAACGCTCCGTCCAGCGTGGTTTTCAGGACCAATAAGTACATTCCCCATACCTTTATTACCTATGTGAACGCCGCGCAGAACGATCTGGGCATACTTTCCCTTTCTATTATAGGGCGGGGCTTCGCCGAAGGCGGGGAGCTTACGCATATATTCCTTGACCGGGACGGCGAAGCTCCCTATGACCGGGAATTCAGCCTTTCCAAAGGGGAATTCCAGGTACTTTCGGACAGGGAAGCCGGGGGTATATCCGCCGATGATCTTGACGAGGGAATGTACCGTATAGGGCTTACCCATCCGACACGGGGACTCTATGTAACCAGGCCCCTGGTAAGAGTTGACGAGATGGGGACCATCAAATTCGGGGATTATTCTGAAAGCTGGAGACCCTCCTGGTATCTCCGGGACGAGCGCCGTTTTGTGGTTGACGCTTCGATCCTCATACTGGCCGGGATAATCCTTTTCTGCATTATAGGAATATTCACCTCCATACGGGGCATAGGCAGCGTGGTGGCCGAAGGCGCCGCCATACGGGTGGAAGCCGCCGCCCTTATTACAGGAGATATTATGCCATCTGAAAGAAGAAAGCGCATGAAACGGGTACAAAAGCGGGGTATTGGCCTCAGGTTCAAACTGGCTTCATTTACCGTGGCTCTGGTGCTGCTGGTGGTCATCCTGGTCTCAGCGCCCCTGTATGTCATGATGACCAGGACCCAGGAAGAAACCTTGCTCAGGGGGCTGAGGGACCGCGCCGCGGTATTGCTTGAGGGACTCGCGTCAAGCGCCAGGGCCTATCTTCCCGCCGGCAACATACTGGAACTGAGCTTCCTCCCCGCCCAGACGGCGGCCATACCTGAGGCAAGGTACGTGACCATAACCGGCTACGGGACAGAGGCCGCTACGTTTAACGATTATGTATGGGCCACCAATGATCCCGGGATATCCGGCAAAATCGACACCGCGGAACTTGAACCGGGTTCTTCCCGCCTTGACGACGCCCTCAGCCCGCGCCTTGAGACCGTGTCCAGTGAACTGGACGAAAGGGCAAGGACGGCGGTCGGTTCGCTTTCCGAAAGCATTACCGGCCTTACCCAGGAAGCCCTGGGCCTCATAGGAAGGCGCGACGCCCAGAGCGTCGAGCGCATGAATGACATACAAATACTCACCAGGTCCCTCGAAACCAGGCTCAACGAGGAACTTGCCGAAATAGGCCGGACCATAGGGTCAGAGCCGGTGTTTTCTACAGAACGGTATATCAGGGGGCAAAGCACCTATATCTTCTTCAAACCCATACTCTACCGCCAGAGTTCCGACGACATATACTACCGGGGCCTTGTCAGGCTTGAAGTTTCCGTTGATTCAATTATGGACAGCATACAGCAGGGGCAGGCCAGTCTTCTCAGGCTCATAGCCCTTGTCGCCGCCTTCGCCATAGCCATAGGCACTATGGGCGCGCTTGTTCTTGCGGCCCTCATCGTACAGCCCATCAGGAGACTGGTGTCCCATGTAGAAAAAATCCGCGACACCGAGGACAAGGCCAAACTGGACGGCGTGGAAATAGCAATCAAAACCAGGGACGAGCTTGCCGTCCTGGGCACTACCATTAACGACATGACCCACGGCCTGGTCAAGGCGGCCCAGGCGGCCTCCGACCTTACCATAGGTAAGGAAGTTCAAAAGAAATTCATACCTCTTGAAACGGACAAGGACGGGAACAAGGTAACGACCGGGTACAGGGACACCAAGAACGCGGCCTTCTTCGGCTACTATGAGGGCGCCAAAGGCGTGTCGGGGGATTACTTCGACTACCAGGACCTTGACGGCAGGTACTTCGCCGTCATCAAGTGCGACGTGGCGGGCAAGGGAATCCCGGCGGCCCTTATCATGATACAGGTGGCCACCATGTTCCTTAACCACTTCAAATCGTGGAAACCCACCGAAAAGGGCATGCACATAGAAGAAGTGGTGTACCAGATCAACGACTTTATAGAAACCCTGGGCTTTAAGGGCCGCTTTGCCGCCTTTACCCTCTGTATCCTGGATTCCCAGACCGGAATCATACGCTTCTGCAATGCCGGTGATAATATTGTTCACTGGTATGACGCTTCTGACCACCGTATCAAAACCGTTACCCTCCTCGAAACCCCGGCGACCGGCGTACTCCCCAACTTCCTTGTTGAATCAAAGGGCGGCTATCAGGTGCAGACCCTGACCATAGACACGGGAGACATACTGCTGCTCTACACCGACGGTATTGAGGAAGCGAAGCGCAGATTCAGGGACGCCGAATTCAAGGAAATCATGTGTACCGAAGGGCCCACCGATACGCCTCACGAAAACCATGTGTCCGGCCAGGGAGACGAGGAGATGGGTCCCGACCGGGTCGAGGCCATAGTCAACGCGGTGATGAACAGGGAAATATATACCCTCCACAAGTGGCACAATCCCGAAGGGGATATAGACCTGCAGTTCGATTTTTCCGACTGTATAGGCCATGTGGACGAAGTCATCATGGCCATGGTTTCCGTGGAAAAGATGTTCCGTATATACAAGGACCCCAAGGCCGACGAAAATTCCCGTGTACTGGTGGACAAAAAGGTTGATGAGTTCCTCAAGAAACATTTCCTCCAGTACCGGACCTACTGTTCGGAAGTCAGGGAGAATACCGAAAACCCCGCGTATATGTACTATACTCATGTGATGGAAGACGCCCAGTATGACGATTTAACGATACTCGGCATAAGACGAAAGTAGAAGAGCCAATATAAGGAGGCATGTATGTCATTTTCTGAACGGATGAACGGTCTTTTGGGACAGAGCGTAAAGGCGTCAAAAAAGATAGCCGGCCAGGCGGGCCACAAGGCCCAGGATCTCGGCGAAAAGGGCTTTAAGGCCTCCAGGGATTTTATAGCCAAAGCCGGCGCCAAGGCCCAGGACCTGGGCGAGCGGGGCGTCCTCCTGCTGGAAATCAAGCAGCTTGAAGGCCAGGCCAAAAAGCTCATGGCAAAACTCGGCCTTGAGGTGTATGACGCTTTTACCGTCAAAAACGCCAGAAGCGTTACCCCCTCCAGCGCGACCCTGAAACCCCTGCTTACCGAAATCACCTCGATAAAGGAAGCCCTGGAAAAACGGGAAGCCGAGCTTGAGAAACGGAAAAAATCAAAATAATATTGAAAGGTACTTGATTTTATTTTTTTGACGCAGTATATTAGGAAAGGTTTTGGGGAGTCCGCTTGGGTTCCCGTAAGGTGCCGCGTCCCCGGAACCGCGTATTTTTTGGTATACGAGCCGGTAAACCCGGCCAGGGTTAAAACCGGCTTGTAATGTGGGTTGCCTGTTTTTCACCGGTATTCCGGTGTTTTACCGATATGCGTTTCAAAAACAGTACAGTAGTTGGGTTCCCGCGGAATTAACTTCCGCAGGGAGATTTTTCGCCTAAATCAGGCCCTGAGGGCTTGACATTGTGTGAAAAAACGTAGTATTGTCTGCGAACCGTTAAAAAACGGAATATTATGGCATGAAATTTGCTGGTTTTTAGGCGTTTCATGCCCCCGCCCAGGCGGGGAAGATCTTTGGCAAACAATTAAGAGGGCTTGTAGCCTTTTTAGTTCAGGGAAGGGGAGAGCCGCGGGGTGCGGGGGGGCGGGAGCCCCGACGCGGCCCGCGGAAGGAAGCCAGCAAGGGCGGGCCGGGCGGAAGTCTGGCTTGCCCGAGCGTAGCGAGGGAAAACGAAGCTATCTGGCCGTCTACGGACGGCTGGAGAATAAATCATGGAGAGTTTGATCCTGGCTCAGAACGAACGCTGGCGGCGCGTCTTAAGCATGCAAGTCGGACGGCAAGGGGGAGCAATCCCCCCTAGAGTGGCGGACTGGTGAGTAACGCGTGGGTGACCTGCCCCGAGGCCGGGGATAGCCGTTAGAAATAGCGGGTAATACCGGATGAGCTGGAAGCGCTGCGGCGTTTTCAGGAAAGAAGCCAAGGCTTCGCCTCGGGATGGGCCCGCGTCCCATTAGCTAGTTGGGGGTGTAACGGACCACCAAGGCGGTGATGGGTAGCCGGCCTGAGAGGGTGAACGGCCACACTGGGACTGAGATACGGCCCAGACTCCTACGGGAGGCAGCAGCTAAGAATATTCCGCAATGGGCGAAAGCCTGACGGAGCGACG
>JAISCK010000003.1 GCA_031265635.1 Spirochaetaceae bacterium | reverse complement strand
GGGGGTAATTCTTTATACTATAATGAATTACAGAACTCTTCATACAAATCTCCCTGATATACTATAATATATCACAATTCACCATAAAAACATTCAAATTTATTAAAATACTACCATGTTTTGTAATAACAGACAAGCCTGGTACTGCCGGGCTTTTACTGCATTTCCCTGCAACCCCCGGACTGTCCGCTTGTCAAAAAAGGTGTTTCCTCTGTTCTTGGTTTGAATTTTGTTCTTTTTTAATTTTTTGCGCAAAGAACTTGACATTTTGATGTCAATGGATAATATTAATATCAACATGACATAAAATTGAATTTTGTCATGGAAGGCAAGCGTATGGCTATCGAAATCAGGGCCACCGGCAGGGCGGTCCCCAAAAACAGGGTTACCAATGATGAACTGGCAAAAAAAATCGACACCAGTGACGAATGGATCAGGTCCCATACCGGCATAGGCGCGCGGCATATAGCCGGTGAAGACCAAAGTACAAGCTCCCTGGCCCTGGAAGCGGCAAAACAGGCCCTGAGCGCCGCCGCGGGAAAGACGGGGATTGACGAAGACGCGGTTAAGGAACAAGCGGCAACCCTTGACCTTATCCTGATTGCCACGGCAACGGCGGATTATTACGGCTGCCCTTCCGTGGCCTGCCTGGTTCAGCACGGCCTGGGAGCGGTAAACGCGGCGGCCATGGACATAAGCGCGGGCTGTACGGGCTTTGTCTACGGCCTTGAGACCGCGTCGGGGCTTCTCGGGATAAGCGATTCCCGGAAACGGGCGCTGGTCATAGGCGCCGAAACCCTTACCAGGGTCGCCAACTGGGAAGACCGGGGCACCTGCGTGCTTTTCGGCGACGGCGCCGGGGCGGTGCTGCTGGAAAAAACCGGGGAAACCGGCAAGCGAGGCATTGTAAGGAGCGTGCTGGGCGCCGATGGTTCAGGCTCCGAAGCCCTTATCATGCGCCGGGGCGGTACAAAGAACCCTTTCAAAAAGGGCGAAACCGTGGAACTTCCCACAGTCATCGAGATGGACGGAAGGGCGGTTTACAATTTTGCCGTAAAGGCGGTAACCGGCGCCATAGAGTTTCTTATGGACAGGGAAGGTCTTGCGATGGACGCTATAAAGTACATTATACCCCACCAGGCCAACGCCCGTATTATCCACGCGGCGGGCAAACGCCTTCATATTCCCGAAGAAAAACTCTACCTCAATATCGAAGAATACGCCAATACCTCGTCGGCCTCCATTCCCATAGCTCTTGACGAACTCAACAAGGCGGGAAAGCTCCAGAAAGGGGACATCATCCTCACTGTTGGTTTCGGCGGGGGCCTGACCTACGGAGGCAATGTAATTATATGGTAGAAAGAACCCCCCGCCGCGTTTTTTTGTTTCCCGGCCAGGGCGCGCAGTATCCCGGCATGGCCCTTGATTTTCTTACAGTCTCCCCGGCGGCAAAGCGCCTCTTTGAGACGGCGTCGGACTGTATGGGGCAAAACATGGAAACCCTGCTTAAAGAAGGGAATGAAGAAACCCTTAAACGTACCGATATTGCCCAGGGCGCGGTTACTCTGGCCAACCTTGCCTCGGCGGCATATCTTGAAGAACAGGGCGTCAGGGCGTCAGGAGCCGCCGGCCACAGCCTGGGAGAATACGCGGCGCTGGTTTCGGCGGGGGTACTCAGCGCCGGAGACTGCCTCCTCCTGGTAACGGAGCGGGGCAGGATCATGCAGGCTGCCTGCGGCCGGCTTGCGGAAGGCGGGGCCGGCATGGCCGCGGTACTGGGCCTTGACCCGGAACAGGTTGACGCCCTTCTTTCACAATGGAATATAGAACATCTCTACGCCGCGAATTATAATTCCCGGCGGCAGGTGGTTGTATCGGGAAGCGCCTCTGCCCTTGCCGAAGCGGAAAAGCGCTTTAAGGAAGCCGGGGCCAGACGGGTACTTGCCCTTAAAGTAGCGGGCCCCTTTCATTCTCCCCTCATGGCGGACGCCGCGGAGGAATTCGCCCCGTTCCTCGCAAAGGTTGCGTTTAACGATCCCCGTATTCCCTTTTATTCCAATGTTTCGGGAAAGGCGGCCCTGTCGGGGGCCGGGATAAAGGAACTCGCGCTCAAGCAGATAACCGCGCCGGTGCGCTGGATTGACGAAGAAGAAACCATCGCGGCGTCGGGAGCGGACGCGCTTTTTGAGACAGGGCCGGGCAAAACCCTCCAGGGCCTCTGGAAGGATACAGGTTCTCTCCTCCCCTGCGTGGGGGCGGGAACAGTCGAAGAAATTGACCGGATGGAGGCGTAAATGATATTGGAACATAAAAAGGCCCTTGTAACCGGGGCTTCCCGGGGCATAGGCAGGGCCATAGCCGACGCCTTTCTTGAAAACGGCGCCGAGGTCTGGGGGCTGGGAACCAGGGAGCCTCCCGATCTAAATGAAAGAAAAGACAGGGCCGGGGGGGCGCTTCACTGGATAAGCGCCGATCTTGGGGAACTTTCCGGTCTTGAGGCCCTCATAGACGGCAAGCTGAAAGAAGCCGGAGGCTTTGACATACTGGTAAACAACGCGGGTATCACCAGGGATAATCTTTCCCTGAGAATGAGCCTCGCTGATTTTCAGAAAGTGCTGGATGTAAACCTTACCGCCGCGTTTCTCATAGCCCGCACCCTGGGCAGGGACATGATACGCCGCAGGGCAGGAGCCATCATCAATATGGCAAGCGTAGTGGGCATGCACGGCAACGGCGGCCAGGCGAATTATGCCGCCAGCAAGGCCGGCCTTATAGCCCTGACCAAATCCCTGGCTCTGGAATTCGCGGGCCGGGGTTTACGGGTCAACGCCATAGCGCCGGGCTTTATCGAATCGGACATGACCGCGGAACTCTCTCCCGACGCGCGGGAAAAGCTCCTGGAACATATTCCCTTTAAGCGTATAGGAAAGCCTGAGGATATAGCCCAGGCAGCCTTGTTCCTCGCGTCTGACGCGGCGGCGTATATAACAGGACAGGTTCTTGCCGTTGACGGCGGCATGTTCATGTGAATCGGAGGAATATATGAAAACCAGAGTCGTCATTACCGGGATGGGGGCCATTTCGCCCATAGGCAATTCGGTAGCTGATTTTTCCTCGGCCCTCAGGGCGGGAAAAAGCGGCATAGGGACCATCACCAGCTTTGACACCACAGGCTTTGATGTAACCATAGCCGGAGAGGTTAAGGATTTTAACCCTTCATTATGGATAGATAAAAAAGACGCCCGGAAGATGGCCCGGTTTTCCCAGTTCGCCGCGGCAGCGGCTACCCAGGCCCTTGAACAGGCGGGACTCCTCAAGGACGGGGAAGAAGGAAGGCGCACGCTTTCCGTTAATCCTGAACGCGCCGGTATAGTTTTGGGCAACGGCATAGGGGGCTTTGAGATAGTCAGCGAGTCGTTCCGCAAGCTCTTTGACGCGGGTCCCCGGCGCATGCTGCCCCTTACGGTTCCCCTGATGATAGGCAACGAAGCGGCCGGCAATCTTTCCATGATCTTCGGCGTCAAAGGGCCCTCCTATACCCAGGTTACCGCCTGCGCGTCAGGCACCGACGCCCTGGGGCAGGCCCTGGACCTGATACGTTCGGGTCGCTGTGATATGGCCATCTCAGGCGGGACCGAAGCCTGCATCGTTCCCTTTTCCATAGGGGGCTTTCAGATGCTCAAGGCCCTTTCGTCAAAACGCTGTCATGAGCCTGAAAAAGCGTCGCGGCCCTTTGACGCTGACCGGGACGGCTTTGTCCTCGGCGAGGGCGCCGGCATAGTGATACTCGAAAGCGAGGAACACGCCAAAGCGCGGGGCGCGAAGATACTTGCCGAATTCGCGGGCTACGGCGCCACTTCCGACGCCTACCACATCACCGCCCCGGAGCCTTCGGGAGAGGGAGGCGGCAGGGCCATCACGCTTGCCCTGGAAGACGCCGGAATGAAGGGCGAAGAAATTCACTATTACAATGCCCACGGAACCGGTACCGAAATCAATGACCCTACAGAAACAAAAATGATCAAGTACGCCTTTGGCGATTATGCCTATAAACTTAAAGTTTCCAGCACCAAGAGCATGACCGGCCACTGCGTAGCCGGAGGCGGCGGGCTTGAGGCCATAGCCTGCATACTTGCGATTAACGAAGGCTTTTTTCCGCCGACCATTAACCTTGAAAATCCCGACCCCCAGTGCGACCTGGACTATGTTCCCCTCAAGGCCCGGGAAGGCCGCATAGACGCGGCGGCGTCGGGTTCCCTGGGTTTTGGCGGCCATAACGGCGTGGTGGTTTTCAGGAGATATTCATGAACGCCGAAATCAAAGACCTTCTGCCCCACAGGACGCCCTTTCTCTTTGTAGACGAGATTCTCAGCGTTGATGATGAAAAAATAACCGCCGTCCATACCTTTACCAAAGATGAATTTTTCTTTGCCGGACATTTTCCCCAATACCCCGTGGTCCCCGGCGTTATACTCATCGAGACCATGGCCCAGTCAGGCGGAGCGGGACTGAGAAAGACCGGCAGGCTGGGCGGGGATGTCCTTTTCTTTCTCGCCACGGTGGACAAGGTAAAGTTCCGCCGCCAGGTGAGGCCCGGCGAAACGCTGCGTTCCGAAGTGGTCAATCTCAGGGTGTCGTCAAAAATGATTAAACAGGCCGGCAGGGCCTATGTGGGGGACGAACTTGCCGCAGAGGCCGAATGGCTCTGCCT
>JAISCK010000185.1 GCA_031265635.1 Spirochaetaceae bacterium | reverse complement strand
ATCTCTGGTGTACCTGTTGTCCCGCCAGGGGCACGCGCAGGGTAGCTATATCCGGAAGGGATAACCGCTGAAGGCATCTAAGCGGGAAGCCCGCCTCAAGATAAACCATCCCCGGGGGTTTAACCCCCCTGAAGGCACCAGGAAGACTACCTGGTCGATAGGGCGGAGGTCTACGCACGGTAACGTGTTCAGCCGACCGCTACTAATCTGCCGTGAGGCTTGACCATATTATCGTTCCTTATTTCCCATCCCCCCGCTCCTTCCTCCGCCCCCCAGAAAGGCATAATAATGCCTGGTGATATTAGTGGAAGTGTTACACCCGATCCCTTTCCGAACTCGGCAGTTAAGCCTTCTTACGTCAATGGTACTGCGTCTCGAAAACGCGGGAGAGTAGATAATCGCCAGGCTTTTTTATTTCCTATCATAGGAGAACAGTGAAAACATGGATAAGCTGTACCGTAACGCGCAAACTCTGGTAGACCGTTCCATCAGGGAAAATATGCCCCAGGCCGCGGTAAATACCGCGCTTAAAAACCATGTCTTTGCCGGATCTGTTTATGCCCTTGCCATAGGCAAGGCGGCGTGGACCATGGCAAAGGCCGCCGGGGAAACTCTGGGGGACCGCGTTAAAAAGGGGATAGTAATCACCAAATACGGCCACGCGGCGGGCTCTATTCCGGGTTTTGATATATATGAGGCAGGCCATCCCCTGTCTGATGAAAATACCATCGCGGCGACCGGCAAGGCCATAGAACTGGCCCAAAGCCTTAAAGACGGCGACGAACTCCTGTTTCTTATATCGGGCGGCGGTTCGGCGCTGTTTGAAAAACCCCTTCCCGGCCTGGGCTTGAGCGATATTGTGGATATCAACAACCAGCTCCTGGCCAGCGGGGCCGACATTGTCGAAATCAACATGATACGCAAGCGGCTTTCCGCCGTAAAAGCCGGCCGTTTTGCCCGGCTCTGCGCGCCGGCCAGGGTATTCACCGTGGTACTCTCCGATGTGCTTGGAGACAGGCTTGATTCAATAGCATCGGGCCCCGCCGCTCCTGATCTTTCTACTGTCCAGGACGCCCTCGCGGTGGCCGAAAAATACGGTCTCAAGCTGAACGGAAAACGGGATTACCTCCTCGAAGAAACGCCCAAGTCCCTTGATAATGTGGAAACCGTGATTACAGGAAGCGTCCGTACCCTCTGCGAAGGCGCCGCGGGTATCGCCGCCGAACTTGGGTATACGCCCCATATACTGACCACCGATATGAACTGCGAGGCCCGGGAAGCGGGACGCCTTGTCGCGTCCATAGCAAAGCAGATTAACCGCGGGGCATACAGCGTCAAGGCTCCCTGCGCGGTAATTCTCGGCGGCGAAACCGTGGTACACCTCAGGGGCAGGGGCAAGGGGGGCCGGAACCAGGAACTGGCCCTTGCCGCCGCCGGGGGAATCGCCGGGCTTGAAAAGCTCCTGATCCTTTCCGTCGGGTCCGACGGCACCGACGGGCCGACCGACGCCGCCGGCGCCTGGGTTGACGGCGCGACCCTGGGGCGGCTTGGGGAAAAGGGCCTCAGCCTTGAGGCTGTACTGGACGACAATGACGCCTACAACGCCCTTGACGCCCTTGGCGCCCTTATAAAAACCGGACCCACGGGAACCAATGTAAACGATATTACCGTTATCCTCAGCGCCTGAAACCGGCATCAAGGGCCGCCGGACAGGCCAAATACGCGTTTTTGCGGCAAAGAGCCGAATTCCGCCCAGGCCCTTGAAGAAAGGCCCGTTCAATAGTACAGTTATAAAGACGGATTTATTCGTGGCGAGGGTTTAATACCCCGCGGCTGTTGATTCGTGCTGAAGGGAGAACTATGGCCGATACAGATGCCCAAAGTCAATTGGTTACCTTCCACCTTGCGGAGGAACTTTACGGTATAAATATTATGGACGTTAAGGAAATAGTGCGGGTACAGGCTGTACGGGCCATCCCAAACGCGCCTTCCTATGTGGAAGGAATCTTTAACCTCCGGGGAGAAATAATTCCCATTATTAATCTCCATAAACGGTTTCATCTGAAAACACCCGTAATTGCCGAAGGGGACGAGCTGCTCTCAGGCTTCATCATCATCGACATAGACGGAATGAAACTTGGCGTCATTATTGACAGGGTTTCCAGGGTAGTTACCATAGAGAAGGACGAGGTGCAGCCTCCGCCCCAGATGCTTTCGGGCATAGGCGCCGAATACATACGGGGAGTGGTCAGGCAGGAACAGGGCTACCTCATCATTCTCAATATCCGGGACCTCTTTAATCCCAGGGAATTGCAGAAAATAAGTGAATTGAGAAGATAAGGGATTCCATGAAAATTGAAGTTTATTCTCCAACCATACGCAGGAAGGAGATGGACGCGGTTCTCACTGCGATGGTGGAAGACAATATAGGCCCCGGGGAACCTTCCCAGAAACTCGTGCAGATTGCCCGTGAGTTTCTGGGTTTTGACTACTGTGTCCCCCTGCGCAGTCCGGCGGTGGCCCTGTACTTCGCCCTCAAGGCCCTGGATCTCCACGACGGCGACAGGGTGCTGATCTCGGCCCTCGCGCCGAAATACTGTTCCTGGGTGCTTGAGTCCCTGAGACTCTCTCCGGTGTACTGCGACACGGCCCCTTCCTCGGTTATGCTCTCCCCGGAAACAGCCGGCGCGGCAATACAGGCCGGGGAAAAGACGCCCGGAGCCCTGGTTGTGCATCATGTGCTGGGTTTTGTGCCCGATATGGCATCCCTTGCCGAAATGGGCATTCCCCTTATCGAAGACTGTTCCCGCAGTTATGCTCCGCCCTCAGGAGAAGAAGAAAAGGCCGGAAAGAGCGGCGCGGTATTTTCCATACTGGGCCTTGAGGAAAGGGACGCCCTTACCGCGGGAGGCGGGGCCCTGCTCTACGCCCAGACCCGCCGCGATTCAGGCCCCTTGAGGAATTTTGAGTTTCCCGGTGAGTACAGCCTTCCCGGCATCAACGCGGCGCTGGCACAGATTCAATTTAAGGAAGCCGCGCGGAATTTTGCCAAACGCCGGGACATAGCCCTGCTGTATACCCAGGCGTCCCTGCGGACCAGGCATAAGCATATAGTGAGGAATGACGAGCCTGAATATAATAATTACGCCTTTCCCCTGATTCTTGAAACCGGGATGAAAGACGTGATAGCCTACGGCAAGCGCAAGGAGATTTCGGTGGAATACGCCCTTGAGGATACGCTCATGGGAGCGGGCCTCGTTCCCAAGGAAGCGTGTCCCGAAGCCTATTCGCTATCGTTAAGGACAGCCCTTTTTCCCCTCTATCCCCGGCTGAGTTCAACCCAGATAACAAAAGTTTCCAAATTCCTGGCGACCTTGCCGTAAAGGGAGTAATCATGTCCAGGGTGCTTTTGATTGTCAACCTCCAAAAAGCCCATGCCCGGACCCTGGGGGAAGAAATTGCCGGGTGTCTTGCCGGGCGGGGCAACGCGATAACAAGCTATACCTATAACGGAAAAGCCGGCCCGGTGGAAAAGGGGCCCTTTGACCTGGCCATAAGCCTCGGCGGCGACGGGACCGTGCTTTTTGCCGCCCGGTCCATGGCGCCCCTGGGCATTCCCATACTGCCGGTGAACGCGGGGACCCTGGGCTTTATGGCCGCCGTGCGGAGTGACGAATGGCTTTCCGTATATGAACAATGGGAAAAAGGAAAAGCGCCGCTTTCCGGGCGGGCCATGCTGGAGCTTGAAGTCAGCCGGCGGGGAAAAACAATCGCCAATACTGTCTGCCTTAACGACGCGGTGATCTCCGCTACAGGCATCGCCAAACTCATTAACCTCCATGTGTCGGGCGAAACCATACGCCCCGGCCATTACCGTTCCGACGGGCTTATTGTGGCCACCCCCACAGGTTCCACGGCCTATGCCGCGGCGGCCGGAGGGCCCATACTGGACCCTGAGATGGAAGCGGTAATTCTTAACCCCATCTGTTCCTTTTCCCTTTCCGCGCGGCCCATGGTGGTTCCCATGGATGAGGCCATATCCGTAGAAATCGGGAAGGAACAGCGGAGCGGCGTGCTTCTTACGGTTGACGGCCAGATTGTAGAACCCCTTGAACCCGAAGATGTGGTATACTTGCGCAAGGCGCCGTACAAGACCTGTCTTGTGGCGTCCGACCGGGAGGTGTTCTACAGGGTGCTGCGGACAAAACTTAACTGGTCTCCCGGAGGGAGCGTTCATGCTTGAAGAACTTTCAGTACGCAATTACGCCCTCATTGACCAGCTTTCCGTTTCTTTCGAGAACGGCCTTAACATTCTCACCGGAGAGACCGGAGCCGGAAAGTCGATCATCGTCGGTTCCCTGGGTTTTCTCTTTGGCGGAAAGGCCGATACGGACATTATACGGGGAGGCGCCGAAGAGGCTTCCGTGTCCGCGGTGATTTCGGTCAACGGTAGCAACAGCGAGGCCCTCCGCTGGCTCAAAGAAAGGGATATAGGGGACGATGACCGGAGAGTCATACTGAGGCGGAACCTCAAGACATCGGGGCGGAGTTCCATCTTTATACAGGACGCGCCGGTAACCCGTAACGATCTTGTTGAATTTACTTCCTTTCTTTTTGATATTCACGGCCAGCACAGCCATCAGTCCCTGCTGCGCAAGGAAAGCCACCGCGTCTACCTTGACCGTTTCGCGGGCCTTGAGGAAGAATGCGCCGAATTTAACCGGGTTTTTCTTGAACTGGCCGAGAAGCGCAGGGCTGTGGAGTCCTATCTTGCTTCTGAACGGGACCGGGAGGCAAGGCTCGACCTGCTCCGCTATGCCGTGGACGAAATTGCCGCTTCGGCCCCCAGGCCGGGGGAAAGCAGGGAACTTGAGGCCGAGGCCGCCAAGCTGGGCGATTTTGAGAAGCTTGCGGGCCTCATCGCCGCCGGGACCGGGGCCTTTTTTGACGATGAAAGTTCCGCGCTGGGCCTTCTGCGGCGGGTAAAAAATTCCCTCGAAGGCGCCGCCGCCGTGGACGTTTCCCTCCAGGCCCTTTCCCGCCGCATTGACGACCTCTATTATGAGGCCGATGACGCGGCGGACCAGCTTCGTTCCTACAGGGACGCCCTTTCCTACGATCCTTCGCGTCTTGAGGCGGTTGAGGAAAGGCTCGCCCTGCTCTACAGGCTCAAGAAAAAGTACGGCGAAAACGAGGAGGCCGTTCTGGCCTACAGGGAGAACGCGGAAACCGAGATAGAAGCCCTTTCAAACTATGAGGAAAACAGGGACAAGTTGAAAGCCGAAACAGCGGCGCTGGAAAAAGATATTGCCGCCAGGGCCCAGTCGATAAGCTCCCGGCGCAGGGAAGCTGCCGTGCGCCTTGGGCGGCGCATAGGCGAGATACTGGGCAGCCTGGGCATGCCCAAGGCCAAATTCGAGGTGGCGGTGGGGATCAAGGGGCGGAACGCCGCCACGGGAAACCTTGTCATAGGCCCCTGGGGCGCCGACGATGTGGAATTCCTTATTTCGGCCAATCCGGGCGAGCCGGTAAAGGACCTTGCCCGCATTGCGTCGGGAGGCGAGCTTTCCCGGGTGATGCTGGCCATAAAAACCGTGCTTACCGGCGCCGATACCGTGGAAACCATGATTTTTGACGAGATTGACACCGGCATAGGCGGCGAGGTGGCCCTTTCCGTGGGGCAGTACCTTGCCGAAATAGGCAGGGTCAAACAGATATTCTGCGTTACCCATCTTGCAAGCATTGCCGTAAGGGCGGATAATCATCTTATGGTGGCAAAGAAAACCGCCGGTTCAAGGACCCATACCGTTTTGAGCGCCCTTAAACCCAGGGAAAGGCGGGCCGAAATAGCCCGTATGCTGGCGGGGGACTCAGGCGCCGCGGCCCTTGCGCACGCGGATGAATTGCTGGCAAAATACTCAAGGCGGCATTAAAACATGGCAAAAATTTCCAATGAAGAACGGCACCAGTACCTTGAAAAAATCAAACCCTACCGGGAAACGGTCAACGCCATACTTACCAAAGAAAAAACCCTTCTCATGATTATCCAGAAGAACCCCGACGGCATCGCCTTCAAAAAACTTTCCCTGGTAGAGGAAATGCTCAACCTTGTTTCCCACTATATCATTACCAGTATCATTTCCCAGTCCATGCTCAAGGTGAAAAACGAGGATGCCCTCAACGACGGGCGCAAGACCCTGTACAAGGCGGTTATTTACCTTGAGGACATTGTAAGCAGCCTGCTTGACGTACCCTATGCCGATTATGAGGAAAGGCTTGTGGAACTGGAAAGCGTTGACGCCGCCAGGCGCTATCAGCTTATACGGAAAATGGGGCTCGCCATCCAACTGCTCGAAAACGCCTACGGCGACAATACCAAATGGCGCTGGTCTTTCGTGGAACTGGAAGGCCGTTTTGCCGCCGTGGCAAAGAATATCTTCGACCTTAAAAACGCCGTATCCAATACGGACCCCCGTTCCCCCAATTATGAACCGACGGTATACCACCTGAGACTCATCAAAAGACTGCTCATGCAGGCCGCCGACAGGTACAGGGAAAAGTACGAGCTTTCCACCAATCATATTGATGACTTCAAACAGGGAATCAATTTTCTTTCCGCCCTGAGACGCATCCATGTACTCATGGGAGACCGGGACGACGCCGAAACAGTAAAGAAAAAATACGATATCTGGTCGGCCAAACTTGAAGCGGACATCAAAAAGAACGGGGAGAAAACCGCGAAAAAGACATAATATATATGGAAAAGAACATCCTCCGGGAATTCCGGAGCCTCGCGCCTTACCTTCTCCCCTACAGGGGCCGTTACATACTCGGTTTTATTTTTCTCATAACCGTTGACGTAGCCCAGATGCTGATCCCCCAGTGCGTGCGCCGGGCGGTGGACCTCATGGCCGGGGGAGGCTTTACCTGGAAACAGGTGCTGCTTATAAGCCTTTCCATGCTGGGCATAGCCGCCGTGCTTTCCGGGGGCCGTTTTCTCTGGCGTTACTTTATCCACGGCGCTTCACGGCGCATAGAGATGGAAATCAGGAACCGCCTCTTTGACCATCTCCTTACCCTGTCCTATGATTTTTATCAGAAGAACAAAATAGGCGATCTCATGGCCAGAGCCACCAACGATGTCAACGCGATACGCATGTCCATAGGACTGGGCCTTGTGGCCTTTATTGACGGCACGGTTATGGCCCTTTCAATATTGATCATCATGTTTTCCGAGGACGCCCATACTTCCCTCCTGTCCATAGTGCCGCTGCCCCTCATCACCGTGCTGATACTCTTGTTCGGCAGGGCGGTGGGAAAAAGATTCCGCAGAGCCCAGGAGACCTATTCGGCGATGAGCGACGCCATACAGGAGACCTTTGCCGGGATACGGGTCATCAAGTCCTTTGTCAAGGAAAGGTGGTTCATAAAGAAATTCGCCGATACCAATGACGACTACCGCGAGGCGAATATGGCCCTGGTGCGCCTTTTCGGCGCGTTCTTCCCCCTGATAAGCCTCCTTTCGGGCATCACGACGCTGATACTGCTCCTTGCCGGCGGCAGGCGGGTAGTGGAAGGCGTCATGAGCCCCGGAGTGCTTGTGGCCCTGTTCAGCTATCTCCAGATGCTCATCTGGCCCATCATGGGGGCGGGTTTTACGGTGAACATGATACAAAGGGGCGCGGTGAGCCTTGGCCGCATCAACGAAATTTTAAGGACTCCGCCGGGCATACGTTCCCCCGAGAGACCTCTTGCGCCTGATCCGGAAGAAGGCCCCGAAGCGGTCATAAGCGTCAGGAACTTAAACTTTAGCTATCTTTCTTCGGGGGCTACAGGCAGGGCGGCCCTTGTGTCGGTAAACCTCGAAATAAGGCGCGGCGACATAATCGGCATACTGGGCAAGACCGGGGCGGGAAAGTCAACGCTGCTCAAGGCTCTGGTGCGCCTCATTGATCCGCCGCCCGAAACGGTTTTTATTGAAGGCGTTGACGTGCGTTCCTGGGAGCTTTCCCGCCTGCGCGCCTGTTTCGGCATGACGCTCCAGGACAGCTATCTTTTTTCGGATTCTATAAAGAACAATATACTCTACGGCGCAAAAGAAGATACTCCTGACGCGGCGCTCGAAGGCATTGCCGCTTCGGCGGCCCTTGACAAGGATATTGAATCTTTCGGCAGGGGCTGGGAAACGCTCATCGGCGAGCGGGGGCTTACCCTGTCCGGGGGGCAGAAACAGCGGGTGTCAATAGGGCGGGCCCTGATACGGGACCCCCGGATACTGGTTCTTGACGATGCCTTTTCCGCGGTGGACGCCGAGACGGAACGCCGCATCCTCAACGGCCTTCTTGAAAGCAGGAAGGGAAAGACCACCATCCTGGTTTCCCACCGGGTTTCGACCCTGTGCCATGCCGGCAGGGTTCTGGTTCTTGAGGACGGAAGGATAAGCGAGGAAGGGACGCCTGAGGAACTCCTTGAAAAGGGCGGCTTTTACGCCCGTACCGCGGCCCTGCAGCGCCTTGCCGGGGAGGATGTTCCCCATGAGTGATTATTTTGACACCGAGGAAGTGGTCAAGGGCTATGACCGGCGCATCGTATTCCGCATACTTTCTTACCTTAAACCGTACCGCATCCTGATCCTGCTTACCGTCATTGCCCTGGCGGTCTCCACGGTAGGGGAACTCTTTGTCCCGGTGCTGATGCAGAAGGTTATTGACGACGCCATCATGGCCCGCTTTACGACCCTCAGCCGCCTTACCGGGGAGGGCCTCAGCGAAGAAAGCCGGAGCGTGGTGCGGGACCTTGCGGCATCTCCTTCTGTCCGGTATATAGGGGAAAGGGTTTTTATTCCCCAGAGCCGGAAACTCGCCCTGACCAGGAAGGCTGAGGGCGAACTCCGCTCCCTGGGCGTCATCGAGGACGAACAGTGGTACGCGTTCAGCTTTGCATCGCCGGGAGATCTCTTCAATCTTGTCAGGGAACGGGATGATATTTTTATATACGCTGAAAATATTTCCCCAGGGGGAACGTTGGCCTTTGAGGGGGCGATACGGAACAGGGACCTGTACACCCTGTCCCTGAACGAGATACGCCTGGTACGGGGCAGGGACCTCGCGATGATCGCGTCCCGCATGAGCCTTTTGGCCGTGGTGCTTGCCTCGGTATTCGCGTTTACCTTTCTCCAGACCTGGGCCGCCGGCCTCATAGGCCAGCGCATCATGAAAGATATGCGGCTTGAACTTTTTAAGAAAACAGCTTCCCAGTCAACGAATTTTCTTTCCCGCCATCCTGTGGGCCGCATCGTTACCCGGCTTACCGGAGACGTGGAAACCATCAATGAATTTTTTACCTCTGTCCTCGTGGCCTTTCTCAAGGACCTTTCGGTGATGACCGGGGTTCTCCTCACCCTCTTTTTCCTGTCGCCCCCTCTTGCCCTGGCGGCCCTCCTCACCATGCCGCCGGTGCTGTGGATCACCGCGGTAAGCAGGCGCAGGGCCAGGGACGCGTTCAGGCGGCAGCGCGTCGCCTCTTCGCGCCTTAATTCGTA
>JAISCK010000184.1 GCA_031265635.1 Spirochaetaceae bacterium | reverse complement strand
GAATGTGTCCGGGTAACGAAGATTCCCTACATCATGGACTGCTACCGCGATGAAGCCCTGGCAATTCTGAAAGGGTAACGTGGCTTGTTCGATAACCCGGCCGGTTATCGAACAAGTTTCTACTGTATACATTTTTTTGTACTAGCGCTTCGGGAAGCCGTCCGCGCTTGCCTTTCCGTTCAGCATTCCCTACACTGGTACGGTGAACATTATTCTTTTCGAGGCTGAAGAAATCGGGAAGCCCCTTTCCCGAAGGGACGGGAGGACGATACATCTCCTTAAAGTGCTGCATAAAAAAGCGGGCGATGTGTTTGAGGCCGGCGTGCTTGGCGGGCAGACCGGCGCCGGGTATATAGACGCGGTGGGCAGAGACGGTTCGGTGCGGTATACCCTGGACCTGAAAAACGATCCTCCGCCCCGTCATCCTATCCGCCTCGCGCTCGGTTTTCCCAGGCCGATTCAGCTCCGCCGCATACTCAGGGACCTTTCAAATTTCGGTATAGAGGCCATAGATCTTTTGGGAACCGATCTGGGAGAAAAGAGTTACCGGGACTCAAGGCTCCTTGGCGACGGCGGGGCGCGGCAGGCCCTTATCGAAGGGGCGGTCCAGGCCAGGGACACGGCCCTGCCCGGACTTGCCGCGTTTTCCAGCCTAGACGAATGGCTCCGTTATACGCCATGGGCAAAAAACGCCCCCGGGACAACATGGACGCCCCTGCCCCTGCTCATCGCCCCGGACAATGTACGCCCCGAAGGTTCCATGACCCGTCTTGCCGCGGCCGGGCGGCCTGTGGTGCTGGCCATAGGCTGTGAACGGGGCTGGTCGGACCGGGAACGGGACCTCCTTGAGGAAGCGGGCTTTTCGCGGCTTTCCCTGGGCAGCCGGGCGCTCAAGACCGAGACCGCCTGCATAGCCGCCGTCGTGCTGGCTCTGGAAAAAACAGGCGGCCTCGGGTAGTATATTCCCATGAACCAGGATCAGGTCAAAAAACTCCTCCTTTCCGTCGAAGACGCTCCCCTGGATTTTTCCGTTATCTTTTCGGGGAAGAAGAGCAAAAAGGTCAACGGTCTTTATAAGGTTGAAAGCAGGGAGATACTGCTTCACAACAGGAATTTCTCTTCTGACGAGGAGAATCTGCTCATCTATACGGCCATACATGAGTACGCCCACCATCTCCATGCCTGTTCAAAAAAAGGAACCCTCCCCCAGCGGGCCCACAACCATGAATTCTGGGCTGTTTTTCACGCCCTCCTTGAGAAAGCCGAAAAGAAAGGCGTCTACCGCAATATCTTTTCAGGCTCGCCCGAACTGGCCAAACTTACCGGAGAAATACGCGAAAAATACCTTGCAGAAAACGGCGCTCTGGTAAAGGCCCTTGGACAGGCCCTGATCAAGGCCAACGAACTCTGCGACGCCCTGGGCGCCCGCTTTGACGACTACATAGACAGGATACTCTGCATACCCCGCAATGCCGCCAAAGTGGCGATAAAGATGTTTCAGTACAACCTCAACCCCCAGGTCGGCCCCGACAACATGAAATTCCTCGCCGGCATCAGGGATGGCGAAAAGCGCCTGGCGGCCGAACATTCCCTGCTTTCGGGCAAGAGCCCCGACTCGGTCCGCGAAATCCTCAAAAAGCCCCCGGACGAAGACCCTCGGGATCAGCTTGAAAGGGAAAGGGCCCGCCTTACCCGTACCATAGACAACCTTAAAAAAAGGCTCAACGAGGTTGAAAGGGAACTAAAGGAACTGTAGCCCCCGCAGGGCGGTTCCCCAAAAACAGCCTCCCGTCTGCTTGGCCGGACAGCCCGCGGAGGCCCTGCGGAAAAAGGCGAATTCTGCCGATACTGTAAGAACCATGGTAACACACAGGCTTTGTAAAGGACCCGGCAAAAGCGCGGGTCTTTTTCTCACATGTTGTATGCTTTTCCCCGCCCTGTTGGGGGGACAGAGTCTTTTGGCAGAAGCTTCCGGGACCGGCGCGGAAAACGCCCCGGAGCGGCGGACCTTCCCTTCAATTTATTTTGAGGAATTTTATCAGGAAAGCCGTGAACAGGAAGCCGCCCGCCCCTATTGGGCCATGACGGAAAACGAGCTTGCGCTTCAGGCCAGCAGGATTGAAGATGAAAGATCCCTGCTCCTTAACCAGGATATACTGGCCTTTTACGGCCATCCCCTGTCCCGGCGCATGGGCATACTGGGCCTCTATCCCCTTGAAGAACTGGACAGGCGGCTCTCCGCCCTTGCCGACGAATACCTTGAAATCAACAATGGCCGGGGTATCAAAAAAGCCTTTTATATAATCTACGGAACCGTCTGGCCCGAAGGCCAGATAGGCATACTCAATGAAACGGTGCTTCAAAACTATATCCAGTATGCCCTTGACCACGACATACTCATCTTCCTGGACCATCAGATAGGCCGTTATGGTGTGATTGACTCCCTTAAAAGAATGTTCCCCTATCTGCGTTACCCCAATGTGCATCTGGCCCTTGACCCTGAATGGCGTACCGAAAAGCCCATGGAAGAAATAGGCAGCGTCAGCGCGGCTGAAATCAACGAAGCCCAGAGGGTCATGGAAGACTATATAAGGGAACACAAGATACCCGGCGAGCGCATGCTGGTCATTCACCAGTTTAACTGGAGAATGATACGGAACCGCGAAGAGGTACGAAGCGATTTTGAAAAAGTCAGGCTGGTTCACTGCGCCGACGGCTTTGGCAGCCCGTCCATAAAACGCTCATCCTATGCGTATAACGCCAGGGCGGTCAATATTCCGGTCAAGGGCTTCAAGCTCTTTTACAACCTCGGCACACCCGGCGCGGGATATGACGAACCGCTCCTTGAGCCCAGGGAAGTTCTCTCCCTGGACCCAAGGCCCTACATCATCATGTACCAGTAGGGAAACACCGGCGGCGTATACTTAAGCCCATTTAATCAGCCCGGTCTTGTAGGGGCTTACCAGTCCTTCATGCTTGGGAAGTATGCGCACCGTATGTCCCTGATATCCGGTATCTTCACATTCTATACGAACCTGGAAACGGTAGACGCTCCCCTCGTTTCCCGCGGGTTTCATCTCCGCCCGCCTGGGGTTTTCTATGGCCGAACCCTGGTTGGAAACCGTGCCGTGGAAAAGCTCTACCCTCAGTTCATCGGGGCTGAGACCGGCAAGTTCTATGGAAGCGGTTACGGTAAGCGCGTCGCCCCGGTGCATCACCGGCCTGGCGTTGGACTCGACCCGGTTGATGCGCAGGCTGCCCCAGGCGTGCCGCAGTTTCTGGATATACGCCGCTACGGATTTGGCCTCGGAAAAATCGTCCTTGGCCATGCGCCGGTAATTTTTGAGGGCCGGAAAGTAAAACTGGTTTGAATAATCCATGAGCATGCGGTGGCTGGACATGGACTGGCCTATTTCCCGCATACAGGATTTCATGCGCCTGATCCATTCCCTAGGAAGACCGTCCCTGCCCCGATGGTAAAAGAGGGGAATTATATCCCGCTCCAGAAGGTCGTAGAGGGCCTTGCTCTCTATGTCGTCCTGGAGCTGGGTATCCTCATATATTTCGCCCTGGCCTATGGCCCAGCCCACATTGGGGTTATAGGCTTCATCCCACCAGCCGTCCAGTATGGAACAGTTAAGAACACCGTTCATCGAGGCTTTCATGCCGCTGGTACCCGACGCTTCCATGGGCCTGCGGGGCGTGTTGAGCCATACGTCGGCGCCGCTGGTAAGATAGCGGGCGACGGTGATGTCGTAGTTTTCAATAAAAACAATACGGCTTGTAACATCGTATTTGTCGGCAAAATGAAGAATTTCCCGTATTAATTCCTTGCCGGGCATATCCATGGGATGCGCTTTTCCGGCAAAAATAAGCTGGATAGGCCGGTCATTATCCCGCACCAGGCGGAGCAGCCGTTCAGGGTCCCTGAGAAGAAGGTTCCCCCGTTTGTATGTGGCGAAACGGCGGGCAAAGGCCAGCGTCAGGGCATAGGGCGACAGAGCGTCTTCGGCCTGCTGGATACGCCGCTCCACCGCGCCGGTACGCTGGTAATGCTGCCTGATCCGGTCCCGGGCAAAGGCCACAAGCCGTTCCCGCCGCCTTTCGTGGGTACGCCACAGTTCCTCATCGGAAATGCGGTCCATGCGGTCCCAGATTGCCAAATCAGTAGGCTCATCGTCAAAATGGGGGCCAAAGTAACGGTCAAGAAGATCCGTCATATTGCTGGACACCCAGGTACGGGGATGGACGCCGTTTGTTACATGGCCTATGGGCACTTCTTCCAGAGGAAGACCGGGCCACAGATCCTTCCACATTATCCGGGACACCTCGCCGTGAAGCCGCGCCACGCCGTTGGCATAGGCCGCGAGTTTAAGGGCCAGGACCGTCATGCAGTAGGTCTCATGGTCGTCGTCAGGCCGCACGCGGCCAAGGCCCAGAAATTCTTTCCAGGAAATACCCAGTATCTGGGGCCAGGCGTGGAAATACTTCTCCACAAGGCTTATGTCAAAGCGCTCGTTTCCCGCGGGAACCGGCGTATGGGTAGTAAAAATATTCGTCGGCCACACCGCTTCCTGGGCTTCGGCAAAACTAAAGCCCTTGTCCTGTATAAACTCCCGCATGCGCTCAAGGCCCAGAAAGGCCGCATGGCCTTCGTTCATGTGGGTGGCGCCGGGGTTAATATCAAGGGCCCGGAGCGCCCTGATGCCGCCTATGCCAAGCAGTATCTCCTGCCTGATACGGGTCTCCTTGTCCCCGCCGTAAAGGGCGGCGGTTACGTTCCGTATCTCAGGGGTGTTTTCTTCGATGTTTGCGTCAAGAAGGTAGAGGCTCGCCCTCCCCACCCTGACTTCCCATATCTGGGCAAAAACCTCCTGGCCCGCCATATCTACCGAAATCCTGATAGGGCTGCCGGCCTTGTCCACCTTGAGTTCCACCGGCATATTATGCCAGTCGTTTTCGGGATAACTCTCCTGCTGGAACCCGTCGGCGTTAAGGTACTGGCTGAAATACCCCTGCCTGTACAGCAGCCCCACCCCGACCAGCGGCAGGCCCATATCCGAAGAGGTCTTCATGTGGTCCCCGGACAAAATCCCCAGGCCGCCCGAATAAATGGGCAGAGACACATCCATCCCGTATTCCATGGAAAAATAAGCCACCACATCCTTTTTGGCGCCCCGGTACCAGGTTTCTCCCTTTTTGTACTTCTGGAAACGGCTGTACACCTCGCCCATAGCCGCCAGATAGGAATCATCCTTGGCGGCCTTTTCCAGCCGGTCCTGACTCACCATGCCCAATGTTCTGATGGGGTTCTGCTGGGATTTGAGCCATGCGTCATAGTCCAGGCGTATAAAAAGCTGAACCGCGTCAAAATTCCAGGAAAGCCACAAATTCCGGGCGATTTCCTCAAGAGGCTTCAGGGAAGCCGGGAGTTTCGGTTTAACGATATAGGTGGATATGTTCATAAGGGAAGACTAGTCTTTAACAGCCCTTTTTGTCTACGGCCTGGTACTCAAAGAAACCGCGGCCGGTTTTACGGCCCAGTAAGCCTCCCCTAACCATTTTACGCAGCAATGGATGGGGGCGGTATTTTGGGTCGCCGCTCTCGCTGTACAGCACTTCCATGACGGCAAGGCAAACATCCAGCCCTATCAAATCGCCCAGGGCCAGCGGTCCCATGGGGTGGTTCGCGCCCAGTTTCATCGCGGTGTCAATGTCCGGGGCGGAGGCCAATCCTTCGGCCAGTATCCCGGCGGCCTCATTCACCATGGGCGCAAGCATACGGTTGACCAAAAACCCCGCCGAATCTTTTACCTCTACCGGCGTTTTACCTATGTCAAGCGCTATGGCACTGACCCTGGACACCAGTTCCGGCGGCGTGAAAAGTCCCGCCACAACTTCTACCAGCTTCATTACCGGAGCGGGGTTAAAGAAATGCATTCCAACCACAGGACGCTTTACGCAGGCCGCAAGTTCTGTTATAGAGAGGGATGAGGTATTAGTAGCAAAGATTGTGTCAGGTCCGCAGATTTCCGCCAGTTCCTTGAAAATTTCTTTTTTGAGATCCATATTTTCCAGCACCGCCTCAATCACAAGGCCGCAGTCCGAGGCCGCGCTGTTAGGCCCGGTATGTATGGCCGCTGCAGCCGCGTCCGCGGCGGTCCGGGTCATTTTTCCCTTTTCAACGAGCTTATCCAGGGCGGCGCGAATTCCCGCCCTTCCCCTTTCAGCATAGTCCTTGTTTACATCGCAGAGAACCACCTCATACCCGGCACAGACAGAAAAAGCCTGCGCGATTCCGCTTCCCATGGTCCCCGCTCCGATTACTCCGATTTTCACGATCTTTCCTCCGTTCATACATATCCGTAGAGTTGCCAGATTACCGAACAGGCCCAATGGTATAACATCTTTTCCTGTTTGTAAATTATTTTTTTTGATCGACGCCGGAATTTCTGAAACGGTTCTATTGAAAAACAGCCTCAATATTATATTTCCTGAGTCTTTCATAGAACCGGCTCCGGGAAATATTAAGCATTGCCGCCGCCTGTGACTTGTTTCCTCTGGTATTTTGCAGAGCCTTGAGAATCGCGTCTTTTTCAACCGCTTCTACAGCGGTATCAAATTCCGATACGGGAACAAGCGGCGCTGGTCCTTGAAATACACGGGGCAGAAAGAAATCAAAATGGCTTTCATCAAGGATGCCGGACGACGCCATCACGCATGCCTGTTCCAGCACATGTTCCAGTTCGCGCACATTGCCGGGCCAGCTATACCGCAAGAAATGCCGCAGCATGACATCGGAAACGCCTTCTATATAGCAGCCATGAATACGGTTTATCTTCCTGACAAAATTGTCGCAGAGCAACGGAATGTCTTCAAACCTGTCGCGGAGCGGGGGTATGGCTATTTCAACAGTATTGATACGGTAATACAAATCGCTTCGGAAGCGCTTTGCCGTTGTCATTGCGCCAAGGTACTGGTTGGTACAACAAATAACACGTATATCAAGCGGAACTGTTTTTGTACCGCCTACCCGTTCAAGTTCATTCTCCTGCAAAACGCGCAGGAGCTTTGACTGCAGATGCAGCGGCAGTTCGCCGATTTCGTCCAGCATAATGGTTCCGTTGTTGGCAAGTTCAAACTTGCCGGCCTTGCCGCATTTTGAAGCCCCTGAGAAAGCCCCTCCTTCATAGCCAAAAAGTTCCGATTCCAGAAGTTCACCCGGAATAGCGGCGCAGTTTACCTTTACAAAATTACCATAACAACGCGGACTGAGCTGGTGTATGGCATTGGCAAAGACTTCTTTTCCCGTACCTGTCTCGCCGGTGAGAAGCACACACAGCTTTGATTTTGCCACTTTTTTGACAGTTTCCTTGATTTTTTCTATATATGGGGAATTTCCGATTATGGAATCCAGGCAGAAAGGAGTCTGCTTAAAGGCCGCGAGCTGGCGCTGATATAACTCGTTCTCCTTCTCCAGCCGTTTTATTCTGAGGGTAAATTTCGCAAGCTGATCCATATCTGGGAACAGGGCCATGGATATAGCGCCGATGATTTTTCCGCCTTCATCACGGATGCCCAGGCGGTTACAAATAACTGATTCACCGTTTTTAAGGACAAAGAGCTGCCCTACTTCATCCTGCCCTGTTTCCAGAACCCTCGGCAGCCCTGTATTGGGGATAAGATTTTTTACCGGCTTTCCGATTGCCCCGTCTGCCGGTACGCCCAGAATATCCGCATAGGCCCTGCTGATATGCCGTATACGGCCTTTCTCGTCTATCATCACAAACAAAAAAAGAGAATCTATCCCGGCTTTTAACAAATTGGCCAGAGGTATCTGCCTCATCCTATTACCTTCCTCTTAAAACTGTATGAAATCAACACAGTAGTACATCATGTGGTTGAATTTCATACATATTTTAACGCTGTTTATACGGAAAATCCAGCAAAAAAACATTCTTTACGGCTTGGCACAGTTCTTGCAGATATACTGCATATTTCATCCCATTAAGGAGCTTTGTTAAGATGAAGACTATTATTTCAGCGGCGCTTACCGGGGCATGGCCTTCCAAAAAGGATAATCCCGCCCTTCCCATAACCCCCCGGGAAATTGCGAAGGACGTTTTTGAGTGTTATGAAGCCGGCGCTTCTATTGTGCATCTGCACATGCGCGATGACAGCGGCCAGGGGACAATGGATGTCCGCAAGTTCAAAGAAACGGTTGAATTAATTCGCAAACGCACGGATGTTGACATTCTCCTCAACCTGACTACTTCAGGAGATCTCAACGCGACCGATGAAACACGGCAGATACATCTCAGGGAACTCAGGCCGGAACTTGCGTCCTATGACTGCGGAACCATGAATTGGATGCACAAAACGATTTTTTTGAATCCTCCCCAATTCCTTGAGCAGCTTGGAAAAACAATGCTGGATTGTAATGTAAAGCCGGAAATAGAAATCTTCGACGCCGGAATGGTGTATAACGCCCTCTACTATCTTAAACAGGGCATATTAAAAGCGCCCCTGCACTTTCAGTTTGTACTCGGCGCCGCCGGGGGCATGGCTGCGTCGGTTGATAATCTTGTATTTCTGCGGAATCTCATCCCCGAAGGCTCTACCTGGAGCGCTCTTGGTATCGGCAAAGCGCATTTGCCCATTATGCTTGCGACCCTTGCGCTGGGCGGGCATATCAGAGTCGGCCTGGAAGACAATATCATGTTTGCCGCCGGGCAACCCGCGGAATCAAACGCACAGTTTGTCAGACGCGCCGCGGAATTAATCAAAATCGCGGGAAACGAAATAGCAACACCGGAAGACGCAAAGAAAATTTTGGGCATCTCCCGTTAAGGGCTGAACAAAAAAGGGGTATATTATGAGAACGGCATTAATTGGCGCGGGATCACTGGGCACCATTATCGGCGCCTGTATTACACGGGGCGGCGTACAGATAGACCTCGTCGACTCGTATCGGCCGAATATCGACGCGCTCAAGGAAAAAGGCGCAACGGTAACCGGAACATACAATTTTTCTATCCCGGTCTCGGCTCTTCATATTGACGAGCTTTCAGGGATCTATGACCTTTTTATACTCACCACAAAACAAACTGTGCTGCGTGAACTTTTGCCGAAACTTAAACAGCACATGAGTTCAGACAGCGTTATACTTACGCTGCAAAACGGCATCCCCGAATCATTTGTTTCTGAATATGTAGGCAGGGAACGGACCATAGGAGGAGCCGTAGGCTGGGGCGCTACATGGGTTTCTCCCGGCGTTTCGATGCTCACTTCGTCACAGGTGGCTATGGATAAATTTGCCTTTGACATCGGTGAAATGGACGGAACAATAACGCCCCGCATTCAATCGGCAAAAGAAATACTAAGCCATGTCGGGCATGTCGAAGTCATCACCGACCTTATGGCGGTACGCTGGTCAAAGGTACTTATGAACGCAACATTCAGCGGCATGTCGGCTGCCCTTGCGGTAACTTTTGGCGAAGTACTTAACGACCCGGTAACAATCCAGTGCATTGCCCATATTGCCGATGAAACCATCCGTGCCGCCAATGCCACGGGAATCCATTTGGCCTTAATGCAGGGCAAGGATTTTGAACAGTTAAGACTTGAATCAAAAGATGATATTCCGTCAAAGATTCCGTTCTACCATGATGTCTGGGACCAGCATGTGGCGCTCAAGGCGAGTATGCTTCAGGATTTGGAAAAAACCCGCCCGACAGAAATTGATTTTATCAACGGTATCGTTGCCAAGACCGGCAGGGAGAAAGGCATACCCACGCCGTTTAACGACAAGGTAATAGAATTGGTCAAGCGTGAAGAAAGCACACATAAGCTGCATACTCTGGAAAACAAGTCAGAGTTCCTGCCGCTTTTTTAAGGAGGAATCAAATGATATCAGCATTTCCATTCGTTGTATGGATACTGACAATTGTCGCGGGCCTGATAATCTACCTCGCCATTGCGGCGATCATCGAAAAGTCAGGTCTTGAAAGGCTCGGCGCCACGGGTAATCTGTTTACCTGCAACCCCGAAGCCGCAAAGAAAAAGAAACGCAAAACAGGGCGTGATTGACGGGTCCGTTTAGTTTAAACGGAGTAACAGCAAAAAGGAGGATAGGCTTTTGATCATCTATATTATTGTTTTTGTTTTGTACTTTTTGTTTATTATAGTTACCGCTCTGCAAAGTACAAAAAAAGTAGAAACCATGACCGATTTTACCACAGGCGGAAACAAAATGGGGCTTCTGCTCGGCGTAGGGACTTCCATCGCGACATGGGTTTCTGTCGCTTCCGTCATGGGCGTTCCCGGCAACATCTATTCACGCGGCGTGTGCGCTGTTTTTGGATGGGTGGCGGGCTGGTTTTTGGCTACGGCGCTGATGCCGCTCATCGCGTACAAAATCCGCAGACCCGAAGTTCCTACCCGGACTTTTCCCGAGTATATGCGCCTGCGGTATGACCCGTTTAATGAAAAGAGCCCTATACAGATCTTTGCGGCGGTTATTGAACTCATCGGATACTTCATTTTTTCATACATCCAGGTTCAGGGATTCGGCATTGTTTTTTCGACTATCACAGGGCTTTCGTTTAACATTTCGGTCCTGTTCTTTATGGCCATTCTGATATTTACCTGCCTGGGCGGATTTGAAAGCGTCGCCGCGACCGATACGCTGAACGCGGTATTCATCCTCGTCGGCGTTATCGCCGCTATGGCTGTCGTTCTGGGCAATACCGGCGGGATAGGAAATATCATGCAAAATTTCGGCATTACGACAGCGCCAGCCGTAGAAGGTCAACCGCCGCTCGCCGCGGGAATTCTCGGGACACCCTGGGGAACCTTTGGCGCAAGCGCGCTCATATCTATTTTCATGTCCAACTGCCTGGGATCAACCGTAGCGCCGCATTGGGTTTCCCGTTTTATGGCTCCGCGCAACGCAAAGACCGCGGCGCTGCAGATGTTTGTGGTACTCCTGGTTCTTATCGGCATTTTTATTCCCCTTATTACTATTGGCATGGGCGCGAAAATGCTTATTCCGAGCCTTCCCACAGGCAAGACCACGGACTATATTTTCCCCACGCTCATTGTCAACTACTGCCCTCCGCTCCTGGGCGCTCTGGCGTTAACGGCAATCTGCGCGGCTGCGGTCTCAACGGCGAATTCCATGCTCCTCCATTGTTCAACATCGCTTATTTATGATATCAAGCGCGTCATTCAGGGCAAGGCGGCGTCTGAAGAAGAAGACAGGAAAACCACAAAAGAACTCCGCATTGCCATTCTCTCTCTGGGAATCCTGGCGGTTTTCTGTTCCATGGGCCAATTCTCGCTGCTGGCGATGGGATTTACCTATGTATACGGAGCGTTTGGCGCTGTATTCTTCGTTCCTGTCTGGCTGGGCGTTTACTGGAAACGCATGAACCATCTTGGCGCGTTTATTTCAATGATTGCCGGACTTATCGCGTATATGTACTGTATGCGCTTTGGTGTTCCATTTGGACTTCCCGCTTTCCTTTTCTCGGTCCTTTGCGCGACCATAGGAGGAATTATCGGGGCAGCCGCGGGGAAAAAGCCGCCGCTGGAAGCATACGAGCAATTCTTTACCGACAAGCCCGGCGCAAAAACCCTGGAAACCGCGCATCACATACGCCGTGATGTAATGGTTTAAAACAACAGAGCTGTTCGGGAACCGGGTTTTCCGGACAGCTCTCCCCTAACGAGCCGCGGGATATTCTCTCGCGGCCCCTGGCAGCTAATGCAGCCTGAAACGCTCGGAGAGTTCCTTGAGATGGCTGCCGATAAAAAGGGCGCTGTAGGCGCTGATGATGATGCCTATGGTTACGCCCATGGGAATCATCAGGGATAAACCTGACACGGCGAAAAGTTCCATAAAATCAAGGCAGAAAAAGACCGAAACCAGGGAAACCACAATAACGCAGCCGGCGATGACCCAGCGGCGAAAGGAGAGGACCTCGGCGCCGGACAGGCCCGTGTCATCCTCCGTCTCGGCGAGAATAGTCTCCATGATTACATTGCTGAGGCCGGGAGCTTCAAGGCCGCCGTTCAGTTCAGGGTCCTGGCATGAAGAAGAAAGCAGATCCCGGCCAAGCCGCCAGCGCCGCAGCGTCCGGGCGCAGCGGGGGCAGAAGAAAAGATGCGTATCAACAAGAAAGCGCCTGAAAAAAGAAAGCTCTTCATCCCCGTCATGGTCTATCACCAGATTCACAATGTCATCGCAGCGCATCCTGTCCTCCGTTTATACTTCCCATACATCCCCCAGGGCTTCCTGGAGGAGCTTCTTTGCCCGGAATACATGAGACTTTATCGTATTCACCGGGTATCCGGTTACGGTCTCAATCTCCTGATATGAACGGTCATAGAAGAAAAACAGGTCGACGCATATACGGTACCGTTCCGGCAGCCCTTCCACCGCCCGCTTTACCGCCTCCCGCGCGGATACGAGCATGGTCCGCTTTTCCGGAGTGTCAAAATCAGGAACCGCGTCTTCTTCGGCAAGGCTCCGGTACTCCTTCCGCCGTTTGATTCCGTTGACGCCCGTATTATAGGCAACGCGGTACAGCCAGGTTGAAAAACGGGACCCGCCCCTGAACTGGGCAAGGTTCCTGAATACCTTGAGAAATACCTCCTGGGAAAAGTCAGAGGCATCCTCCCTGTTATGAAAAAAACTCATTCCCATACTGAATACCGCTTTCTCATAACGCAGCACCAGAAGGCGGAACACCCCAACATCGCCTGAGAGGACTTCCTTTATGATCAAAAGATCATCGGCTTCTTCCTCCCGCTTCATGAAGTCCTGTCGCCGCGCTTCATCCTGTAAAACACGATCAGGGCGGTTCCAATGGCAAGCGGTATAATGCCGCCCAGAAGCGCCAGGTCCAGCCCGCGGAACGTTGCGAGAAACACCGAAACGGTGACCCCCACGCATGCCAGGAGCAGCCCGGCAAGAAGGCTGAAAGAAAGCAGGTCAAAATCAGGACGGCTGTACTGCCCGGCCTTGATGAGCAGCACCTTCCTCCGGTGATTCCACAGAAGGTAAAAGAATACAACCACAGAACCCATCACGATACCCACAATGGGAATCAGCGCGATGATAATCTGGGCGGCCGTTGATTTGATCTGGTCCATACGCGGAAAACCTCTTGCCGAAAGCGGCGATGTTCAAGTATACCGCGAAACAAAGCCGCCGGTCTATATTGGACGTGGCAAGACAAGCCCTGTCTCACCCTCTATTAGACCCCCGCCGGAAGGAAAAGTTGCCAACGGAGAGCGAACTGTTTCATTCCAGAATCATAAATTCATTGAAATAGAGAACGCTTATCCTTCCCAGGCGGAGGCCGGCATTGTAGCGGCGCAGCAGTTCCGCCTTGATTTCGCCCTCGTTAAGCCGGGTCAGGTCCCCGGACGTGAGGGAGGCAAAGTACTCCACGCTCACGCGGCGGAAATCCCCCACCCTGGCGGACAGTTCCTCAACAAAAAAGCGGTCGGAAGGATCATAGGGGAAGGTAACGGAAAGTATTACCGCGGCGGGCCTCTCGCCTCCGGTAGAGGCCCTGATTCTGTCTATGCCGGTAAAAACCCGCTCCCCCGCCGGAACATCCCCAGAAGAAGCCGCCGCTCCGGGAGGAGCCCCCGGCCCTTTCAGCACGGCGTACACCGTGCCGGATACTATACAGAGCCCCAAAAGCACGGCCAGGACGAGCAGTACCCGGTACACAACATGAAGGACACTTTGCGCTTTTTTCATACCAGCGTTTCAGTATACTTCAAAAAAGTTGAAAAAGCAATGCGGCTCTTTTCATTCATCATGGTTTTGCCAATAATGAATAGTGGAGGCATAGTATGCTTATTCACCAGAATCAATGGAATGTCGAGTATCGGGAAAAACCGAGAAACGGCGAAGGGATAGTTACGTTCAGCCATTTTGTGGATGAAACAAAGGAGCGGCATCTCAAGCTCCTCGCGGAGCTGACCCTGCCGCCCGGAGCGGCCATAGGACGCCACCAGCATGACAAGGAAACCGAATATTTTATTTTTCTTGAAGGGAACGGCACGGTAAACGACAACGGCGCCGATGTTCCGGTCAAAAAAGGCGATGTCGTGGTTACCGGGAACGGGGACTACCACAGCGTTACGAACACCGGGACTGTCCCCCTGGTGCTTCACGCGGTCATAATCCTTCATTGATATGTGCGGCATAGTCGGCTATATAGGCGTCAAAGAGGCGACGCCGGTACTCCTCAAAGGGCTTAAAAAACTTGAATACCGGGGCTATGATTCGGCGGGCATTGCCGTACTCGGCGGCGGGGGGCTTGAGGTCTGTAAAGCCAAAGGCGCCCTGAAAAACCTCGAAGAAAAAGTGTCCGCCCTGACTTCTGGGGCCCCCGCATCTCAGGCGGGCTTCCCGGAGGCACAATTCAGCGGAACCATGGGCATAGGCCATACCCGCTGGGCCACCCACGGCGAACCATCGGATATTAATTCCCATCCCCATACCGACGTATCGGGAAAAATCGCCGTGGTCCATAACGGCATCATCGAAAACCACGGGAAAATCAAAGAGTGGCTTTCGGGGCGGGGCGTGTCTTTCCGCAGCGAAACCGACACCGAAGTCATTGCCCACCTCATCAACTATTATTATTCCGGCGATATTCTCGCGGCGGTACAGGAGGCCCTCAAACGCCTTGAAGGCTCCTATGCCCTGGGCATCATCTGCGAAAACGACAGGGACCACATTATCGCGGTACGCAAGGAAAGCCCCCTGGTCATAGGCCGGGGCAGGGGGGAGAATCTGATTGCCTCGGATGTGCCGGCCCTGCTTGCCTACACCAGGGATGTCTACTATCTGGATGACCGGGAAATAGCGGTGCTTTCCCGGGACGATGTCGCGTTTTACAATGAAGACGGGGAAAGGATACGCAAGACACTGTCCCATGTTGACTGGGACGCCGCCGCCGCGGAAAAGGGCGGCTACGAACATTTTATGCTCAAGGAAATCAACGAGCAGCCCAAGGCCCTCACCGACACCCTGCGGCCCCGGATTATCAGGGACGGGCAGCTTTCCCTGCGCAGCGTTAATCTTACGGAAATCGGCTTTGACGCCTCCTGGGCGGAGGCAAAGCGGGTGGTCATCTGCGCCTGCGGCACCGCATGGCACGCCGCCATGGTCGGCAAATACGCCTTTGAGCATTTCGCCCGCATACCGTCGGACGCGGAAATCGCCTCGGAATACCGGTACAGAAACCCCATCTCCAGCCCCCGTGATATATGCATCATCATAAGCCAGTCAGGAGAAACCGCCGACACTCTCGCCGCCCTGAGACTGGCGAAAAAAAACGGCGGGCGCATCATCGCCATAACCAACGTGGTAGGTTCAACCCTCGCAAGGGAGGCCGACCTAGTGATGTATACCTGGGCAGGACCCGAAATCGCCGTCGCGTCCACCAAGGCTTTTACCACCCAGCTCATGTGCGTCTATCTTATCGCCCTCCAGACGGGCTTCCTGAGGGGACACCTTGACCAGGAGGAACTCGACCGGCATATCGCCGCCCTTGAACAAATCCCCGCCCAGGCGGAGACAGTGCTTGCCGGAAAGGAGGCCATACAGCGCTTCGCGTCATTGTGCTTTAACAAGTCGAAAGTGTTCTTTATCGGAAGGCTCTTTGATTACGCGGCAAGCCTTGAGAGCGCCCTCAAACTTAAAGAGATAAGCTATACCCACTCGGAAGCCTTTGCCGCCGGGGAACTCAAACACGGCCCCATAGCCCTGGCCGACGAATCCACCCTGGTAACGGCCCTGTGTACCCAGGAAGCCCTCTTCGAAAAAATGGATTCCAATATTAAAGAAGTAAAAGCCCGGAAAGCCTCAACCTCGGTGATAACCTATGACGACGTGCATCATTTTGACCGGAGCGCCGACACCGTCTTCCGCATCCCCCGCACCCCGGACTGCTTTACCCCCATGCTGTCGGTGATCCCCTGCCAGCTCTACGCCTACTACTGTTCGGTGCTGCGCGGCAATGACCCCGACAAACCGAGAAACCTCGCCAAGTCCGTAACGGTGGAATAGGGTCTGGCGGCAGGGAGGCCGGATTTTGACAAGGCTTTACTGTTCACCTCCTTTTTGATACTATAGAACCATGACCGCAGATGAATTACGCGCTAAATACATTGCATTCTTCACATCGAAGGGGCATGAGCGGATTCAGGGTAAATCGCTGATTCCCGACAATGACCCCACCGTGCTGTTTACCACCGCGGGCATGCATCCCCTGGTCCCCTA
>JAISCK010000168.1 GCA_031265635.1 Spirochaetaceae bacterium | reverse complement strand
CCCATGAATCTTATCACCGGCATCCGGGAGCTTCCCCCGCGTCTTGCCGCCTCGCTGAGTTATGAAGAAGCCGCCTATATTGAGCGCGTCAAAGAGAGGGGGCTGCCCTTTGCCGTAAGCGGCCATTTTGCTTCCCTCGCCGGGCCTGAGCGGGACGATCCTATCAGGCGCCAATTTATGCCTGATCCGAGGGAGGAGCAGGCAGATCCCTTTGCCCTTGACGACCCCCTTGGCGAGGCTTGTTACCGGGTCCTCTCCAGGCTTGTCCACCAGTACCGGGACAGGGCGCTCCTAAAAACCTGCGGCTTCTGCGGGGGCTGCTGCCGTTTCTGCTTCCGCCGGGTGTGGATGGCAAAAGAAGCGCCTTTCATCCCGGAAGAAGAAATCCTTGCCGTGTTTGCCTGGCTCAAAACCCGCTCCGGTATACGGGAGCTTCTGCTGTCTGGCGGCGACCCCCTGTGCGCCCCGGAAGAGGCGGAAAAGCTCATAAGCCGTATCAGGGGGGAATTCCCTTCCCTGCGTATCAGGGTCTGTACCCGCATCCCCATTACCGATCCCCTGCGTATTGACAAGAGTTTCACCGGCTTTTTGGCTTCTATGGCGCCCCTCCGCATGGCCGTCCATATCAACCACCCCAGGGAACTTTCCCCGGAAAGCAGGGCGCTCCTGGGCAGCATCGCCGGGGCGGGCGTTCCGGTCCATGTGCAGACCGTGCTGCTCAAAGGTATCAACGACAGCGCCGAAACCCTGGCAAAACTGTTCGGGGATTGCCTTGACCTGGGGCTCTCGCCCTACTACCTTTTTCAGCTTGACCTTGCCCCCGGCACGGCCCATTTCAGGGTTCCCCTAAAAAAGGGGCTGGCAATCTACCGGGAACTTGCCGCTCTTTCTTCCGGCCTTGCCCTTCCTGCCTATGCCCTTGATCTGCCCGGAGGCGGCGGCAAGATACGGCTCCACGACGGCGTCATTACCGGGGAAGGAGAAGAAGGAACAACCCTGCTTCTCAGGGACAGCGCCGGCAGGCTCTGGCCCTATCCGTCTGACGAACTCCCCTATTGACAACAAGGGGCAAAATACGCATTGTACCTTGTAGCATGTATCTCCGTTTTTAAGGGAGGCTGGAAGAAAAAATTTGAACGGTAGCGATGTGGTTATCGAAGGGGTATCCAAAACCTTCGGTGATTTTAAGGTATTGAAGGACATATACCTTGGGATAAAAGGGGGAGAATTTTTCTCCCTTTTGGGACCGTCGGGATGCGGCAAAACAACCCTGCTCCGCATCCTTGCCGGTTTTGAGAGCCCCGACGAGGGGGCGGTAACCATAGACGGCACGGACGTGCTTCCCCAGCCTCCCAACCGCCGGCAGGTCAATACGGTGTTCCAGAATTACGCTCTTTTCCCCCACCTTACTGTTTTTGAAAATGTGGCCTTTTCCATCAGGATAAAGAAAGAGCCCAAGGGCGGGATCACGAAAAAAGTTACCGAGTACCTTAAACTGGTTGAGCTTGAGGAACATGCCCATAAAAAGCCCAATCAGCTTTCAGGCGGGCAGAAGCAGCGGGTGGCCATTGCCAGGGCGCTGATCAACGAGCCAAGGGTGCTGCTTCTTGACGAGCCCCTCTCCGCCCTTGACGCCAAGCTCAGGCAGCACATGCTGATTGAGCTTGACCAGATCCATGACAAGATAGGCATTACCTTTATCTACGTTACCCACGACCAGCAGGAAGCCCTGTCGGTCTCCGACCGCATTGCCGTAATGAACAAGGGGAATGTACTCCAGGTAGGAACCCCCCACGATATATACGAAAGCCCTGCCGACGACTTTGTGGCCCGTTTTATCGGCGAGACCAATCTTTACAACGCCGAGATAAGCTCGGTGTCCAAACTTGATAGACCCGTAACCGAATACATGACGGAGCTGGAGGTTCCCGAACTGGGAAAAATCATGTGTACCACCGTTGACGAGTTCAAGGCGGGGCAGAAAGTCAGCTTTACCATCAGGCCCGAAAAAATACTTATCTCCAAGGAAAAACCCTCGACAAAGCGGGAGGACATCAACCTCTTCCGGGGCCTTGTGGAAGAACCCATATACTCGGGCTTTCAGACCAAGTTCTATGTCAAGGTGAACGAAAAGGCCACGCTCAGAATAATAAAGCAGCACGCCAAATATTCCGACGAAGGCCCCGACATAGTCTGGAAGGATGAGGTGTACATATCCTGGAGCGCCATAGACGGATATATCGTCGGGGTGAGAGAACCGTGAGCGCCGCTCCGGGGAAAAGAAACTACGGCCCCCTCTACACGTCCCCCATGGCTGTATGGTTTACCCTGTTCTTCCTGATTCCCATTCTTATCATTATACTGTACAGCCTGCTCCGCAAGGACATGTACGCGGGAGTCGCGTCGGGCGGAAATCCCATTACCCTGCTGAAACATCTTGCGGAAGATTTTGGCAGCGTCATCCGGGGCAGGGAAGCGCCCAACAGGGATTTTACCCTGGAAGCCTACGCCGCCCTGTCAAACCCGAACTTCGCGCTTATCACCGTCAGAACCCTCCTCACCTCCGTTGTTACCACGGTGATAACCATACTCATCGCCCTTCCCTGCGGCTATTATATGGCCAGGAGCAAACGCCAGACAGCGCTGCTCCTCCTGATCATCATTCCCTTCTGGACCAACTTTCTTATCAGGGTTTTCGCCTGGATGAACATACTGGGCAACAGCGGCTTCATCAATGAATTTCTCCTCAGGGTAGGGCTCATTGACGACTACATACATTTTCTCTACAACCAGGGCGCGGTGGGCCTGGTGCTGGTGTATATGTACCTCCCCTACGCCATACTGCCCCTCTTTTCAACAATAGATAAATTCGATTTTTCCCTTCTGGAAGCGGCCAGGGACCTGGGGGCTACCAAGGCCCAGTCCATGTTCAAAATACTGCTTCCCAATATCAGGAGCGGCCTTTACACCGCCGTTCTTTTTACCTTTATTCCCATATTCGGCTCCTACGCGGTGCCCCTGCTCATCGGAGGCATGGAGTCCTATATGCTGGGCAATGTAATCGCCGACCAGCTCAACAGGGCGCGGAACTGGCCCGTGGCCTCGGCCATCTCCATGGTGCTTACGGTGATTACCACCCTGGGCGTTATCATCATGATGAACCTCCAGCGCCGGGACGCGTCCAGGGTTGTCGATGTAAAGGGCCAGGGCGTATGATAAAAAATGTAATCCACAATATCATTACCTCGCTGCGCCTGGGACAAAGCCAGGGAGAGGCGGCCCGTCACGCCAAACGCGCGTACCGGAGAAAATTCTCCTTCTCCCAGACCGTCTTTATCGTTACACTGGTCTTTCTCTTTCTTCCCCTTTTTGTGCTGATTCTTTATTCTTTTAACGCTTCTCATGGAACGGCCTGGACGGGCTTTTCCCTTGTCTGGTACGAAAGGCTGTTCTTCCAGTCCAGGGGACTGTGGCGGGCCTTCTGGAACAGCATACTCATCGCGTTTACCTCGGCCACTACCGCCACGGTGCTGGGAACCTTCGGCGCCATAGGGGTCAACTGGTACCGTTTCAGGCTGCGGAACTATGTTCAGGCGATTTCCTTTCTGCCCATGATACTTCCCGAGATTATCGTCGGCGTCTCCCTGGCCCTGTTCTTTGCCGGCATAAAGCTCCGCCTCGGCCTCCTCACCATTTTTATCGCCCATACAACCTTCAATCTGCCCTTTGTATTCCTCATGGTCATGGCCCGGCTTGACGAATTTGATTTTGCCATCATTGAGGCGGCCAGGGACCTGGGGGCCAATGAGCGGCAGACCCTGCGCAGGATTACCATACCTGTCTGCATGCCCGGCATCATTTCGGGTTTTCTTACCGCGGTAACCATATCCCTTGAGGACTTTGTCATTACCTTTTTTGTGGCGGGACCGGGCTCGACAACCCTGCCCCTTTTCATTTACTCGGCCATACGCTTCGGCATATCTCCGGTGATCAACGCTCTGTCGGTGGTGATGATACTGGGGACCGTGCTTCTTACCTACCTTTTGAGGAATTTCCTCAAGTACATAGCAGCCAAATAAAAACCGGGGCAGCCCGGCGGAAATTCAGGAGTTTGCCGGAATCCCTGGGATTCCGGTTAGTATACGGACAAGACATAAGGAGAAGAAGATGAACAAAATACCTGTATCAGAGGCGGCTCCCAACGGGGCGCCGCTTTTCCGGGGTATCTTTCTGGCGTTGGGCATAATCGCCCTCATGGGTTGCGAGTCGAAACCGACGCTCAATATCTACAACTGGACCTATTACACCCCGGACTCGATAATTGAAAAATTCGAAAAAGAGTACAACGTAAAAATAAATTACGATGTTTTTGAATCAAACGAAGAGCTTTTTGCCAAACTCAAAACCGGCGGCTTAGTCTACGATATTGTTTTCCCGTCAGGGGACTATGTGTCCATAATGATAAGAGAAGATATGCTTGAACCCATCAACCAAGACCTCCTTGAAAACCTGGGCAATATCGACCCCCTGATTCTCCGGAAGGCTACCTACGATCCCGGGATGAATTACAGTGTGCCCTATTACTGGGGCGCCGCGGGCATCAGCGTAAACACCGCCAGGGTTCCCGATTTTGAAAGGAGCTGGAACATATTCAGCAGGAAAGACCTCGACGGCAGAATGACCATGCTTGACGACATGCGGGAAGTGCTGGGCGACGCCCTTGTTTCCCTGGGCTATTCGGTGAACACGGCCAACCCCGCTGAAATCGCCGCCGCCCGCGATCTGGTCAACACGGTGTGGAAACCCAATCTAGTGCGCTTTGACGCCACCGCCTACGGCAAAAGTTTTGCCCAGGAAGATTTCTGGGTCTGCCAGGGCTACCCCGAAGAAATATTCACCGAGATTACCGACAGTCAAAAAGAACATACCGTATTCTTTATTCCCCCTGAGGGCGGGCCCGCCTACATTGACAGCATGTGCATACTCAAGGGATCAAAGAATGTTGAACTTGCCCATCAGTTTATAGATTTTATACACAGGCCGGAAATCTACGCCGAATTCGCCGACTATTTTTCCTTCCCCGCCACAGCCAATGTCCCGGCAAGGGCCCTGCAGAAGGTTACGCCCATGTACAGGGCCGAGGACCTCGCCAATACGGAACTCAAGGATGATGTGGGAGACAATCTCTCCCTTTATGATGACGCATGGCTGACGGTCAAGGTCGGCAAATGAGCCTCCCCGCCGCAAGCGGCGGGGTATCATGTAAGCGTTGCCTCATCGACGAGGCTCGTTCTGTAAGGAAATTTATTAACTGTGGGGTTTACTACCATTTTATCGTTAATATTACCGAATCTAACCGCCGCAAGCGGCGGGGTATTAAACCCCACTGCGAATAATTTTTAAGAAAGCTGCTTTTAAGAAAGCTGCCCGGAAACAGCCGCCTGTAATGGGGTTGTTTCCGGCGAGGGTTTGTGGCCGTTGCCTTTTTTTGGTATAATTGCGGAGTGATAGCATACGTTGTCCCCCACAACATTGACGACCGCGTACTCTCCCGCAGCGTAACGCTCCTTGAGGGAGGCGGCCTCATCGCCCTTCCCACCGATACAAGCTGGGCCCTTGTCTGTTCCCAAAATTCCAGAGACGGCGTTGCCCGGCTCCGCCGCCTTTCGGGAGAA
>JAISCK010000011.1 GCA_031265635.1 Spirochaetaceae bacterium | reverse complement strand
GCCTGTTGATTTTTGGCTAAGGATGACAACATGATTTTCAACCCCGAATACGAGTGTATGGACATTGACGCCAGGAAAAAGCTCCAGCTCGCAAACCTCAAAAACCTGGTGGAAACCCTTTACGAAAAAGTGCCTTTTTACCGGCGAAAAATGGATGAACGGGGAGTACGGTCCGCCGATATTCATTCCCTTGCGGACATTGAAAAACTCCCCTTTACCACCAAGGATGACCTGCGGGAAAATTATCCCCACGGCCTCCTGGCCTGCCCCAAGGACAGGATTGTGGAAGTCCACATGAGTTCGGGCACCACGGGAAAACCTGTGGTAGACGAATACACCCAAAAGGACATTGATATATGGCGGGAATCCATGGCCCGGACCATGGCCGCCGGGGGCTGTACCAGGGACGACATAGTGCAGAACTGTTACGGGTACGGCCTCTTTACCGGCGGTCCCGGCGCCCATTACGGGGCAATGACCCTGGGCGCGGAAGTGCTTCCCATGTCTTCGGGCAATACGGCGCGGCAGCTCATGGTGATGCAGGACTTCGGTTCTACCATGCTCACCTGTACGCCTTCCTACGCCCTGTATGTGTCGGAAGAAGCCGAAGACGCGGGGATAGACCTGAAAAAGCTGCCCCTCTCCAAAGGCTGTTTCGGCGCGGAACCCTGGAGCGAAAACATGCGCCGGGAAATTGAGTCCCGTTACGGCATGAAAGCCTATGACATCTACGGCCTCACCGAAATCATAGGCCCCGGCGTTTCCTTTGAATGTGAGGCCCAGAACGGCCTTCATATTAACGAGGACTTTTTTTACCCGGAAATCATTGACCCTGTTTCGGGCAAAGCGCTCCCCGACGGGGAAAAGGGCGAACTGGTCTTTACCACCCTCACCAAGGAAGGAACCCCCCTGCTCCGTTACCGGACCCGGGACATTACCTTCTTCATGAGGGAACCCTGTTCCTGCGGCAGGACCACGCTTAAAATGCACCGCCTCTTTGGCCGTACCGACGACATGCTCATCATACGGGGGGTCAATGTGTTCCCCAGCCAGATTGAACACGCCCTTTTCGAGATTGAAGAGACCGAACCCCAGTACCTCATCGTGGTTGACCGGGGAGAGTCCCACCTTGACGATGTGGAACTCCAGGTAGAGGTAAAAAAAGAATTTTTCAGTGATGAAACCAGGGGCCTTGAGGCCCTCCGTTCAAAAATCGAAGGGGTGATGAAATCCAAACTCCAGATCGCCGTCAAGGTAAAGCTCGTGGAGCCAAAAACCATAGAGCGTTCCATAGGCAAGGCAAAAAGGGTCATTGACAGGCGGCAGCTTTAGGGCCGGAATCCGCCGGAAGCATAAGGCGAATTTTTTTGCGCCATCGCGCCAAGTATGATATACTAGAGGAGGAGCAGCCATGCAGATTAAGCAAATATCGGTTTTTCTTGAAAATAACGCCGGACGCCTGGGTGATGTTACCCGCGTACTGGCCCAGGCGGGCGTCAATATCAGGGCCATTTCCATAGCCGACACTGCCGATTTCGGCATATTAAGGCTCATCGTGGACAAGAACGACGACGCCGTCAAGGCTCTGGGGAGCGCCGGTTTTACCACCAGGGAAACCGGCGTCGTTGCCGTGGAGATAAACGACACGCCGGGCAGCCTCGCCGGGGTTATGGAACTCTTCCAGAAATCCCAGGTAAATATTGAATACCTTTACGCGTCCCTGGAAGGGCAGACAGGCAAGGCCGTGGTTATCTTCAAACTCCAGGACAGCGAAAAGGGACTCAAAATTGTTGCCGAGAACGGCTTATCAATAGTAGAAAAATTCTAGCGGCCCGCTGATTTTTGACGCGCGTTATATTCGGAAGGCCGTGGGGCTCAGGAGAACCGCCGGTGAAGATACTGATGTGTACAAGCGAGGCGGTTCCCTTTGCCAAAACCGGGGGGCTTGCCGATATGGTTTCGGCCCTTTCCCTCGCGCTGGCAAAACTCGGCCACGAAATACGAATCGTCCTCCCCCGCTACTATGCAATAGACCGTTCAAGCCTGGTAAAGATTGAAGGGGCGATGGGGGTTCCCATGGGCGGCCAGGAAGAATGGTGCGCCGTCTACCGCGCCGAACTCCCCGGTTCACCCCCAAAGAACCCGGTGCAGGTTTTTTTTATTGACCACGAAATATACTTCGGCAGGGACGGCATCTACGGCATACCCAGGGAACCTGATTTTCTTGACAATCCCAGGCGCTTTAGTTTTTTTTCCCGCTCGGTGTTCCAGCTCTGCCGCAAGACAGGCTGGATGCCCGACATATTCCACGCCCATGACTGGCCCGCCGCCCTGGTCCCGGTCTATTTTAAGTATCTTGAAGAAGGGGGCGATTTTTCAAAAAGCGCCTCGGTCCTCACCATCCACAATCTGGGATACCAGGGCATATACTCGCGGGATAACTTTGGCTATACGGGCCTCCCCTGTTTTTATGAGGCGGGTTTTGAAGACGGCGCCATGATGAACCTGCTCAAGGCGGGACTGTGCTGCGCGGAAAAGCTCAACACGGTAAGCCCCGGTTACGCGAGGGAAACCCTGACCAGGGAACAGGGATTCAGGCTGGACGGAACGCTCCGTTCCCGCTCCGCTGATTATTCGGGCATACTCAACGGCATAGACACAAAAATCTGGAACCCCGGGAAGGACGCCTATATACCCAAACCCTACGGTGAATCCGACATGAGCGGCAAGGCCGCGGCAAAAGAAGCCCTCCAGGAAGAATTCAACCTGGACATAAACCCCGGCATACCTGTCATAGGCATGATAAGCCGCATGACAAGCCAGAAGGGAATCGGCGAGCTTTTCGGACCGGCCTACGGGTCGGCCTATTCGATATGCAGGGACATGGCCCTCCAGTTCGTCATACTGGGCACCGGGGAAAGCTGGTGCGAACACGAAGTACAGAGCCTCTCGTCCCGGCTGCCCAATTTCAGGGGCCGCATAGGGTACAGCGAAAAACTCAGCCACCTTATCGAGGCGGGCAGCGACTTCTTCCTCATGCCCAGCCGCTATGAACCCTGCGGCCTTAACCAGATGTATTCCCTCAATTACGGCACGCCTCCCATAGTGCGGAACACCGGGGGCCTGGCCGACACCGTGGAAAACTACAACCAGGAAAGCGGAGAAGGAACCGGCTTTATCTTTAACGACCTCACCCCCCAGGCCATATACAACACCGCGGGCTGGGCTGTCTGGGCCTACTACAACAGGCCCGAACAAATTGAAGCCATGCGCCTGCGCGGCATGAAAAAGAAATTCTCCTGGGAAGGATCGGCGAAAAAGTACGAAGAACTGTACCGGAACGCCCTTGCCCCGAAATGAAGGCGCTTGTATTATTTATAGTCATATAGTAGAATATTAGGAACCTTTTAATGTTTTTAAGTTGAAAGGAGAAGCCCGGAATTGGCAAACACTTCCGGTATCCCGGACACGGTAATCCGGTAAAGGAGCTTCCTGTTGACGCTTCCTAATTCGTTATGCTATAAGGATTTACCCCCCCCCCGTCTGGTCCGGTAATTTCCCGGCTGTTTAGGGCCGTCCTCCCGCTTATCATCCTTCTCGCCGTATCCGTTGCGGGGAACGCTTCGGACTTCGGGCTCGTCCTCAATACCATGGGGGAATACGATTCCCAAAAAGAAGAAAGCAG
>JAISCK010000241.1 GCA_031265635.1 Spirochaetaceae bacterium | reverse complement strand
CCGGCCCTTTCCACGATTGGACCTGTCCCTGAGACCGCCCCGTCTGAGCCCCTGGCCGGGACCCGCGAAGCGGCGCGTGAAGCGGGGACAGAGCTCTTCCCCGCGCGGCTCGCGCAGTATACCCCCTTGAGGAGGGCGGTGCTTATGGCTGAAATACTGGGGCAACCCAAAGGATTGGACTGCTAAATAAAAATATGAGCGTATGCTCGTATATATTTGGAAAAGCAGTAATAATACTGTGCGGCCCCGCCCCGGTAAACCTGTTATGAGTTAAGCAGGGTCTGGAAAGCGGCTATCATTTCCCTGGTGTCCCAGTTGATGCTGCCTACGAGGCGGAGTATGATGTTCCCTTCCCGGTCAATGATAAAGGTAGTGGGAAAGGCGGTAATGTTGTACACCCGGCTTATCCTTCCCGTCGTATCCAGGACAGCGGGAAACGTCAGGCCGAATTCCCTGAAAAAATTTTGCACATCCTGGGACCTTTCCTGCACATCAACGGCAAGCACCTCAAAGCCCCTGCCCCTGAGCTGTCCGTAGACTGTTTCCATCGACGGCATCTCTACGCGGCAGGGACCGCACCAGGTCGCCCAGAAGTTGAGGAACACGACCTTGCCTCTCAGGCTTGCCAGGCTGATGTTTGTGCCGTCAGGGGTTTTGAGGGTAAAGTTGGGCGCCGGCCCTCTTTGCCGCAGCACCGGAACCCCGGCCCTGCTGAAAGCCTGGGCAACATCCTGGGGAATGTCCGTCCGCCTGCCCTGGGCCCCAAGGGGCGCGCACAGCGCGAAGACGGCCAAAACAGAAAAAATAAAACGAAGTTTCATACTGAATAGTATACACGATTTCCGGCTTTTTTTCCACCGGCCCTGCCGCGCCTACAGCCGCCCTACAGCGCGTAGCCGGACCGGGCAAAGAAGGCGCCCAGCGCCTGATAGCGGCCCGAAATGATTAAGACGCCTATGACTATGAGCAGTACGCCGCTGATTTTTTGCAGCAGCGGCAGGCGGGTTTTTAGCTTTCCCGTAAGGACAAAGAAGCGGTCAAGAAGCACGGACGCGGCAAGAAAGGGAAGGCCGAGCCCGGCGGTGTAAAACACCAGGCAGAGCGCCGCGTCAAAAAGAGCGCCGCTTTGACCGGCAAGCAGCAGTATGCCGGTCAGTATGGGCCCCACGCAGGGACTCCAGCCCGCCCCAAAGGCCGCCCCGGCCAGGAAACCTTCAACAAGGGAACGGGGCCTTTTGGAAAGGCGCAGCCTTTTTTCGTAATTCAAAAAAGGAAGGAATTCCAGGAGGCCGTTAAGGCCCAGCATGATAACCACTATGCCCGAAATGATATTGATGAACAGCACGGCCCCGCCAAAAAAAATCATGACGCCCGAAAACAGTATGCTCAACACGGTAAAGACCGCGCCAAACCCAAGGATGAAACTTGTTGTCAGGGCAGCAAGGCGGAACCGCGCGCCAGGTTTTGGGCTTGAGGGGACGCTGCCGCCCAGGAAGGCAAGGTAAGACGGAATCAGGGGCAGCACGCAGGGAGAACAGAACGACAGGAGCCCCGCCACAAAACTTACCCCAACAGAAACAGTGTTATTCATATTGAAGACCGCATCTCATAAAGCATTATATTTTTGAAGATCAACTTTCAATGTTTTTGAAACCCTGACTCCCTCGGACCGCAGGAGCCCGGCCTGGAGAGCGCCGCCCTGTTCCGGCGGCAGGGCAATAGAACCGTCGGCCCTGATGACCCGGTGCCAGGGCAGGCCGTGGGCCTCGGACATGGAGTGGAGCACCCGGACCACCTGCCGCGCCCCTCCGGGAAGCCCGGCGGCAAGGGCAACATCCCGGTAACAGGCGGCCTTCCCCCTGGGGATTGATTGCAGTACCGCGATGATACGCCTGGTAGCTTCTGTCACAATACCTTGAGTATAGTCTTTCCGCGCCGTATGCGCCAGCGCATGGGCGGAACGGCGCTTGCGGATAAGGCCCCGCATAGGGTAAGGTATACCAATGCGGAAGGCGATATTCCCGCGTTTTGCGGGTCTTCTCCTGGTATATTCACTAATCCTCACCGCCCTGGTGCTTATTCAATTTTCCCGGAGCAGTTCTTTTACCCACAGAATGGGGGATCTTGTGGTACGGGGCTATTACGCGGACAGTTCCGCCCTGCCTGAAACAGATACCTATGCCCTTGACGGCGAAGCCAGCGTGTTTTTTGGCGGCATAGAATTCAGGGTGTCGGGCGACGATGGTCTTGTCATGGCCGGAAAAGACGGGGAACCGGTCAAACTGTTTCCTTCTTCCATGCGGCTTGGCGAAGAAACAATCAGCTTTGGGTTTTCGGAAGAACTAAGCCTGGAATTCGGCATACGCCGCCTTGGGGACGGGCAGGAACTGAGAATACAGGGAGAGCTTCCCCAGGACATAGACGCTGTTGAAATTCCTTTCAGGCCGCTCAGGTCCTCCCGCTCCGGAGACGGGGCCGACGGCCAGTTCGTGATTGCCGCTTCGGGAAACCGCTATACCTTTACCAACACCGCCCTTGACGAGGCAAGGCGGCGGCTTGTGCTTTCGCAGGAGCGGCCCGCCGCCCATTACGGACTCATCCCCGAGAAAAAACCCTTTGCCGCCGATGATTATATACTTTCCGGCGCACGGGACAAACAAAGCTACGACGCCGTTCTCCTCAAGTGGCGCGACCAGGCTTTCTCCCTGTGGAACCGTACCATAGGCAATAATCCTTCGGAAAAAACCGTAAGCGCCTATCTCGGCGAATCCCTCCGCCGGGGGAATTACCGGAACGCCCTGGCGTCCATACCCGCCGTGTTCCTCAGCGGCAGCCAGAGGAGCCACTATTCATCGGCATACCTCGGAAGGCTCGACCTGGGGCTGCGGTCCATAGCCGCAAGCGACCGGGAATTCCTCAGCAGGGTTTCGCATCTCATTAACGAAAATCCGGCGGACCTTCTGCGGGAAAGCCATTTTGTGTATAACCTTTCGGTACGGGGAGCGGAGAGCTTTGCCAATGACGGCATAGAGCGTCTCAAAGCCCTGGACACCCTTGAGCTAGAGAACCTGCCCGGCGTTTTTGAGGGCTGGACCGACTGGCATACGCTGCATCCCGAGAGGGAAAATCCCTTTGACCGCCTCATAGACCAGGCATGGCTTTTGGTATCCGGGACAATACAGAAGTCCCTTGCCGGGGACATGATTCTCGCGGTGCGGGACAATGAGGCTGATACCGAATACAATCTCCGCCTGGGCTGCGCCCTTGCTTCCTATGGCGAGGCCGCGGGCAGGGATGACTGGGCCGCTGTGGGCCGTTCAATAGTCATGACAGTGCTTGAGCTTTCAGGCGGCCCGCTCTCCGCGCCGGTAAAAATACGCTTCAATCCTGACGGCAGCCTCCAGAACACCGCTGAAAACCGCATTGACCTGGCGAGCCTCTACGCCATCATGGAAAGCGGCGGCTATACTCCCAGGGCCCTGGCCGTAAGCGCGGGAGGCCCCGGCGTGTGGACCTGGACCGCGGCTTCTTCAATCTCATCGAGGAATACGCAGGAAGCCCTTGAGATTGCCGTCTCGTTTCCCGCCGGGGAAACCCATTACATGATCATACGGGGCGTGAGGCCCTTTATTAAAATGCAGCTTTACAACATTGATTACCGGACCGATCCCCAGTTTGAACGCTATGATTCTTCGGGCTGGGCCTATTCGGCGTCGGAACAGACTCTTATCATCAAGATGAAGCACAGGGACCAGGTAGAATATGTGAGAATTTTTTACCGCGCCGATCCTAGTCCGTCAGTTCAGGACCCGCAGCTTCCATAAGCTGGGCCCGTTCCTCATCATTGTCGGCGATGATGCTGGCGGCGAGGAAACGGGACACGGCGGTCTCGGTGGTGTAGCTCCCCATGGGAACCGCCCCGCCCCGCCACAGTTCCAGGGATGTGCTGTAACGCGAAAAATCAACAGCGCCTTCCTGCTGGGAGGTGCAGTAAAAGCGGGTCTGATGCCGCTTGGCCGCCTGGAAGGTCTTCTTGAGCGAATAGGGCCCTTCGCGGAAACCGGCGGTTCCCGTATCGTACAGTTCAAGAAAGAAATTCCTCACCCCCTTGTCCATAAGGGACACCAGGTAATCGCCGCGCATGCCCGGATAAAGGCGTATAACGCACATTGAATTGGCGGCGTCCTCAAGAAGCTGGGAAAGCACATACTGGTCGGCCTCAAGCGGTTCGGCAAGGAGTGAGGTCCCGGTAAACACCGGCTCCTTCATGTTCCAGTTGCGGAACCCGTCGGCGCCTATGCGTTCAAATTTAAGATTTAAGGGTGAAAGAACTTTCCCGCCGTAGACCACATAGACCCCCTTTGATTTTTCCACCGCGAGATCAACGGCGAGCTTCATGGTTTTTTCGGCCTCGTCGGAAACGCCGGGAGGCCGGGACGAAGCGGCAAGCACTATGGGGGCCCCGGCGTCGGCAAAAAGCCAGTAGAGGAGGGGCGCCGTATAGGGCAGGGTATCGGAGCCGTGGGCGATGACAATGCCGTTAGCGGTTCCCGAATTGAGCCGCCCGGTAACCGCCTCAATGAGGGCGGCCCAGTCCGAGGGTACTATTTCTTCGGAAAGGATGCGGCCTATCTGGATGGAATCAAAACGCACCTTGAACCTGTCGGTCCCGGCGTGGCGGGAGAGAAGGTCCTGGAGGGATTTTTCATCGCCGCTCTCAACCGCCCCGTCCTCATTAACCGTGCCGGAGATAGCGCCGCCCATGGAAAGCACATACACCAGGGACACCGAAAGCTGTTCCCGCAGCACATCCTTTACCAGGGAAGGTTCGGCAAGGCCGGAACTTTCCTTCATTATCCTGCCGGTAAGAAACTGTATGGGACCGGCGTCGCCCTCGCGTATGCGCCTTACTTCCTGGGGATTTTCTTCTATGGCCGCCCTGACCAGGCTTTCCACAGCGCCCCGGTCGGTAAGCTGTTCCCAGCCCCGCTCCCTGACCAGTTCCTCAGGGTCCTTGTCTTCTTCCAGAACAGCGGTGATGGCCTGTTTTGCTATGCCCCGGTGTATGCGCTTGCTTTTCAGCATGCAAAGAAGACAGGAAAAACGGGCGGGGCTCAGGGGACTTGCCGCGATACCCTGCCTGAGCCGTTTAAGTTCTTTCACTATATATGAAGAAAGCCACTGGGCCGCTTCCTGTGCCGGAGCGCCTGAACGCATGAGTTCCTCAAAATAATCGGCCCGGCTCTTTTCGTCGCAGACAAAGGACGCCTGCGAAAGCGACAGGCGGTAATCCCGCATGAAACGCTCCCGCCGCATTGCGGGAAGCTCTACCGAAAAATTGTCCAGCGCGCTGAGTATTGCCGGGCCGGGAACAAAGGGTTCCATATTGGGCATCGCTTCAAAACGGGGCCGCTCGGCGCTTTTCCTTTTCTGGTAGGACTGGGTGATGTTGCGCGCCTCGTTCCATATCCGCGATTCGCCTGAGACCGTTCCACCGCCTATGAGTATTTCCTCCTGGCGGGAAAGTTCGGCGTTTACCGCCTTATGAACAAAATTAAATGAATTGAGATTGCGCAGTTTTACAAATCCCAGGGGAAGCTCAGGATAGGGCGTTATGGCAACATAGGCGTTGCAGCGCATCACGCTTTCCAGGGGAGGGGGAACTATTTCAAGATATTGAATACGGCGCCTGAGATCGCTTAAAAAAACTTCCGCCTCGCCGCCTATTTCAAAATCAGAGCCGGTCCTGATTCTGAGGCTGGGAAGGCCGGCGCTTGTATAATCCATCCTCGTCCCGCTCCCCGAATGGATAAGCCTCCCCGCGTCTTCCTCTATTCTGATTTCGGTTATGCGCACCCTTTTTTCCCTGCGGTGAAACATGATGTCCAGCTCGCCGCCTGACCCCAGGGCAAGGGACAGATGGGAAAGCCCCAGGCCGGGAGGGGTCTGGGGA
>JAISCK010000227.1 GCA_031265635.1 Spirochaetaceae bacterium | reverse complement strand
TTCTCAAGCCGCATATCCCGGAAAAGGTTTTCGTAGTACACAAAGTACTGTCCGGTACGGCAGGGCCCTGTGGTAATGGGCACGAAGAGAAGGTACAGTTCGTCTTTGCGGTATTTCTCGCTGGAGATGAACTGAAGGGCGCTCCCCAAGAGCAGATGACTGGGCACACATTCCTTGCCCGACGCGTGGGACCGCGCAATCTGTACGGTCTTGCTTGTGGCTACAGGCATGGCCTCGGCGTTTATGCCCAGGCTCCGCACCGCCGCCCCCATATATTCGGTAGAAATGGCGCCCATGTTTGAAAGCAGCACCTTGACCCGCTTGTTTCCCTGAATGGGAACCTTCTCGCCGGTTTTAACATTGTCAATGTGGAGGTCAAAACCGCCTGACGCGGTCTTTTCGCTTACAAAACGCCAGCCGTTGTCATAGCGCTCGGCTTCAAGCTCAAGTTTCTTTGTCCGGTATCCGTCGATAATATCCAGAAAAGCCTCAACCCTGGTGTCCACGCCGGCGTCGGCGGAATGGGAATCCAGTTCCAGCACAAGGAAGGGCTTCTGCCCCATGTTCCACTTGATGTAATGAAGTATGAACGAGTCAGGCGCGCAGGAAAAATTGGTTATGTAGGTGAGGTAGATATTATCTTCGTTTTTGAGAAGCCGCGATACCTTGACATCCTGCTGCCCGTAATACCAGTACATGTTGGGGAAAATCTCTTCGTTCTCAAAGGGAAGTATGTCAAAGGGAATTATCGAGTAACCCCTGGTGGTAAATTTCCGGGGTATGCCCATATTGGCTTCCGGGGTAAAGGCGTTATACGGCCTGCCCAGGAGGGCGATCACCGGACGGTCAGCCTTGCGGGCTTCTTCGAGGGCTTCCCTGCCCATGGCGCTGGCCGCCGCAAAATAGGCGTTCTGCCTGGCAAGGGCTTTTTCAAAAGCGGCGCGGGTTTCGGCGGCGCTTATGCCAAGCCGCTCCGTGGTCAGGGAGAAAAGCTCCAGGGCCTTTTTCTCGCCGAATTTGAAGCTCACCACCAGGGGCAGGAAACGCTTTTTATCCACATCGGGGAAAGCCTTTTCTATATAATACGGAAGGCTCTGGGTGATGGGGCAGAAATTGGCGTGGACCTTTTCTTCATAGCTGGGCATGTCCCTGAAATGGGGAAGCAGCACATAGTCGGCGCCCTTGTCAAGGCAGTCCTGCACCGCGCCGTGGGCGATCTCGGCGGGAAAGCAGTACGTGGACTCGGCCCTGGCCACCCCCGCGTGGGCCACCTCGGTGGAGAGAAAGGTCTTAATCCCCAGTTCGTGGAAGAACCAACTGTACAGGGGATACAGCGTATGGGTGGAAAAACAGCGGGGGATGCCGACAACAAAGCCGCGTTTCGCGGTCCCGGTCAATTCCGGCGCGGCGAATTCCTCAAAGAGCATCTTCTGCCGCTTTTCAACATAGTCGAAGACCGGCACATCCTTGACGGCCTTGCGCATATTGGTGTACTTGTTGCAGCGCCCGCCGAACATGTACTTGCGCCCTTCCGCGCCGCCTACCGAAAGCACCTGTATGGGGCAGTAGTTGTCGCAGGAACGGCAGGTAAAGACCCGCTCATAGCCTATTTCCCTGGACAAAAGATCGTCAATGTCAACGGCTTTTTCCTCAAGGAGCCCTTCGGCGTTCTTGCGTTTGGCAAGCAGGGCGACGCCGAAACAGCCCATGAGTTCGGGCGAAGGGGGAACGAGAATTTCTTTTTCCAGCATCATGGCAAAGGCCAGGGGCACGGCCACGTTCTTGGCCACGCCGCCCTGGAGAAATATCTTGCCCCCTATGGTACGGTTGCCCACTACCCGGTTGAGATAGTTGGCCACGATGGAACAGACTATACCGGCGGTGATATCTTCTTTTGACGCGCCCTGCTGGACCGCCTTGCGTATATCCGAGTTAATAAAGGCCGAACAATGCTCGCCGAATTTAAGGGGAGCGTCGGCGTTAAGCGCTATAGGCCCTATGTCCCTGGCCGAATGTATGGAGAGGTCCCCCGAAGCCGATTCCTCAAGGAAAGAACCGGTCCCGGCGGAACATGCCTCGTTCATCGCGTAATCAATGGGGACGCCGTTTTTGAGCAGCACATATTTGGCGTCCTGGCCGCCTATCTCGAAGATGGTTTCCACGCCGGGATCAAAGTAGGTGGTTCCCACGGAGTGGGCGATGATTTCGTTGTACACGCCCGGAGTCTCAAGAAACACGCCGAGTATTTCCCGCGAAGAACCTGTAGCGGACACAAGGCGTATGTCAATCCTTTTATCACCGGTGTCGGCGATGACTTTCTCCTGGATAATCGAAAGACATTCCTTGAGGGCCTTGACCGGGTCCCCGTGGGTACGGCCATAGTGGCTTGCCACAATCTCGTCGCTTTCCATATCCACAAGGCATGCCTTGGTCGTGGTAGACCCGCCGTCAACGCCGAGTATATAACGCCGTCCCGGCGTAACCCTGCCGCCGGCCTTGTCAAAAACCTTTACCTTGTCCTGCCAGTCCCTGAGGGCGCCGAGAGCGCCGAAACGTATCTCATTGGTCTTGAGGAGCCTCCCGTTTTCGGGAAGGGGCGAACCGAGGGTTTCGGCCAGCACCGCCGCGCCGAGGGCTTCAAAGACCGGGGCTGTATCGGGGATGATGAATTCAATCCGCGGAGCTTTTTCCTGTATGAAACGAATGATATGCCGGTTCAGGGTAATGCCCCCGGCCAGCACTACCCTGCCCGAATTGACTTTGGCCCGCTTGAGGAAATCTATGACCTTGACAGCCATAACATCCGAGAGGGAAAGGACTATGTCTTCCTTGGTGGCCTCCCGCTTGTTGAGCCTGTGGGTGCAGTCGCTCTTCATAAAAACGGAACAACGGGTGGAAAGCGTATAGACCTTGGCCTTGTCGCTGACCTTGTCAATGTCTTTAAGCGTCATGTCCATGCGGGCAAGCTGCTGCTTGAGGAATTCGCCGGTGCCTGACGCGCACTTGTTCCCCGAAAAGTTATTGATGATCTTTCCCTCGCTGTCAAGGGAATACACAACCAGATCCTCGCCGCCCATGCTGACTACGGCGTTGGCCTTGAGGTCAAGGGTCCTGAGCGCCGCCTCAACACAGAGGGGCTCAAGGGTTCCGGCGACGGAGAACATAAAGCGCCCCTCATTGCCGGTAACCAGCGCGGGCGTTCCTTTCTCAACCCTGCCCTCGGCAAGCAGCTTCCGCACGGCGGAAGCGAAATCCCCTTCATGGGGCGTTGACGCGGACCAGAGCGCTTTGCCATTTTCGGCAAGAACCATTTTCAGGCTTGTTGACCCAATATTAATCCCTAAAGAAGCCATGCTACCTCGCAATTCAAGAAATCGAAAAATTTCGGGGCTGTTTCAAAACCAACCGGTGAAACCGGCCCGTCTGATTGGACTTGTTCTACAGCCCTGCCGGTTGCAGACAAGCCCCACAAATACCGCGTATTTATCATAACAGGACGCCCTGGCCCTTTCAATAGCGGACCTGTTCGGCGCGCGGCTGTTTTCAGTGTTCCAATACAGCATAAAATGACCGTTTTAGAGCTTCAACCTAAAATCCGCTCTAAATTTCATTTTTCCCCTTGACAATAGCAATAATGATTATTATTATTGATTTAGTCAAGAGGTATAAAGGTGAAATTGGGAACACGCAAAAACAGCAAACAACGGGACGCCATTCTGGAGCTTATACGGTCAACCAGTTCCCATCCCACAGCCCAGTGGGTGTATGAAAGGCTCAAACCCCGCATGCCCAGCCTGTCCCTGGGAACCGTATACCGGAATATCAGCTATTTCAGGGACAGGGGGCTGGTCGTTTCCGTGGGCGTCGTCGACGGAGAGGAACGCTTTGACGGCGTTACGGCCCCCCACCCCCATCTGGTCTGCGGCTGCTGCGGGGCTGTACTGGACCTCCCGGTCCCGGACGAAGAAATTGCCGAACTTTTGACGCGCAAGGCAGGAGCGGTCGATTTTACCATTGATTTCAGGAAAACGATCCTTAACGGCCTGTGCCCGCGCTGCGCGGAAAAAACAAAGACAACTGCGGCTCTAAGCCGATAGTATATTTTTTTAACGGAGAGTAATTATTATGAAGAAATGGGTTTGCACTGTATGCGGTTATGTACACACCGGCGATACACCGCCTGAGTTTTGCCCCACCTGCAAGGCCCCCGCGGCCAAATTCAAGGAGCAGAGCGCCGGAGGCGCTTTTGCCGCCGAGCATGTTGTCGGCGTCGCCAAGGGCGTTGAACAGGATATTATTGACGACCTCAGGGCCCACTTCACCGGCGAATGTTCCGAAGTCGGCATGTACCTTGCCATGAGCCGGGTCGCCGAGCGGGAAGGCTATCCCGAAGTCGCCGAAGCCTACAAGCGCTATGCCTTTGAAGAAGCCGAGCACGCCGCCAAATTTGCCGAACTTTTAGGCGAAGTAATCACCGACAGCACCAAGAAAAACCTCGAACTCCGCATCGAAGCCGAACACGGCGCCTGCGCCGGCAAATTCGATATTGCCAAGAGGGC
>JAISCK010000191.1 GCA_031265635.1 Spirochaetaceae bacterium | reverse complement strand
TACCCTAGAAAAAAATCGATGTCCTTAAACTTACCGCGTGGTTGGCGATGGCGTTTTTCCCAACCAAAGGTATGGCGTAATCAATGCCTACTTCCACGGGGACAGGTGTATGCGTTAGTTGCAATGTTACCGTGGGGCGCAGGGATAATACATAGGAATCCCTTCCGTCTCCAGCGCCGTCAATCTTTTGTTCCGGGGCAAGGGTAAAATTGACCGGAAGCCCGGCGGCAAGATTCATTCCATAAGGAATATCAATGTTGAAATTGGGTTCAGCTTCCAGGGTTAAATCCCAACCGTGTTTGATTTTTTCTTCATTTTCGATTGGGTATACATAAAACTTGCTGAACACATTCAGAAAGAAATGTTGATTGATGACCGTATCAAAAGATACGCTGCCGCCGAAGCCCCATGCGTTTTTTCCCATTTTATCATCGTCGTCAATTCCGGGGAAGGGGAAAATGACGCCGGGGGCTGCCGTTAGTCTAAAGCGGGGAGTTTTTACCGGAGCGTTATTCCCAATGAGGTGGAACCGCGCTTCCAGCGAGAAATCATGAAACCCCTCATACGCTTCTGCCGGGCCGTCTCCGTCGGACCAGATATTCCAGCCCTTCCAGTCAAAGGCGGCGGAAAACCAGTCGGTAAAACCGTAAGCAAGACCAAAACCAACATTAAAAATTTCGGTCTCAGGAACACCCGTCTTGTCTCCGTCATCATCCCATGCTTTACTGAAAAAAGAGACGCCGGGCGTAACATAAAATTCGCCGCTTTGTGCCGAAAGGGCCTTTGCGTCTTCCGAAAAGATATGGGATACCATAATGATAGCCAATACCGGAAACAGGATAAACCGTTTCATAGTTGCCTCCAAAAAAAAGTGATGAGATTTGTCCGGAAACCTTTGTTTACGAACAACTCAATTTTACGGAGGAAAAGTAAACTAAAGGTAAACAAAGGCTAAAATATTTATTAAAACGAGATAGTTATTCGCAATGAAGACACCGGATACCTTCGCTGTCAGTGCTACGGACAGGTCTAGCGTCTGGTCAGAAGTTTCCAGGGATTCTGACCGAAACGCACAAGGAAGTACAGCCAGGCGAAGGCGAAGCCGGCGAGGTGGGTAAAATGGGCGACGCCGGCCCTGTAGCCGGTAAACGAAAAGAAGAGTTCAAGGCCGGTATAGACAAGGACCATGACAGGCGCCCTGAGGGGGAGGAGCCCCCAGATATAGATGAGGGCGTTGGGGAAAAAGCAGGCAAAGGCAAGCTCTACGGCAAATATTGCCCCTGACGCGCCGAGCAGGAGCGCCCCATAGCCTCCGGTGAAAAAGAGAAAGCCAAAGGAAAAGGCCCCGGCAAGGGTTCCGGTGAGGAGATAAAAAAGAAGGAATTCCCTGCTTCCCATGCGTTGTTCAACCTGGGTGCCGAAGATGAAGAGGCCGAGCATGTTAAAGAAAAGGTGGCTGAGGTTGGCATGAACGAACATGTAGGTAAAAAGCTGCCATATACAGCCGTTGACTACGGCGGCCGGGGTCATGGCAAGGAGCCAGGTAATATTGCTGCCCCTTAAAAAACGCTGGCAGAGGAACACAAAGACATTAAGGCCGATGAGTACCAGCGTAACGCTGAAATAGCTGTACCGGAAAGGCCGGCGAAGGATATTCATAATACAAAAATAATGCCTCCAGGGACCCGGAGTCAACCAGGAGCCAAGAACTGCTATCTATCAGCCCAAGAGCAGTTCCCGGTACTCGGCTATGGTTTGGGCATGAACAATGCGGTCCCGCAGGCTCCTGCCGCCGGAAATGCCTTTGGTATAGGCGCAGACCTGCTTCCGCATTTCCCGGCACGCAAGGCTTTCGCCCAGGTCCCCGGAAAGGAGTTCAAGCTGTTCGAGGGCGGTTTTGAGCCTGACTTTATTTTCGGGCCAGGAATACGTTCCGCCTGTAAGCAGGGATTTTGCGGCGCTGAATATAAAGGGGTTCCCCAGGGCGCCTCTGGCAAACATGACCCCGGCGCAGCCGGTCTCGCCGAGCATACGCAGGGCGTCTTCGGGTGTATAGAGATCGCCGGAACCGATGACCGGAACAGAAAGCCGTGAGGCGAGGTCGGCGATGTGGGACCAGTCGCTTTTGCCACCGTAGCCCTGGGCCCTGGTCCTGCCGTGAAGGGACACCAGTGAGGCTCCGGCGTCCACGGCGGCGGCGGCGGTTTCCCTGTAGTTTATTGAACCGCTGTCCCAGCCGGAACGTATCTTTACCGTAACCGGAATCCCGCCGAGACGGGTTTCGCAGACCTTGACTACCGACGAGACCAGCGCGGCAAGCCTTGAGGGGTCCCGTATCAGGGCCGCGCCCGCGCCGGTCTTGATTACCTTGGGGACAGGGCAGCCTGAGTTTATATCAACCGCGTCGGGATAAAAATTTTCGAGCAGGGCGGCGGCCCTGGCCATGACAAGGGGGTCTGAGCCAAAAAGCTGTATCCCGTAACGCTTTTCCCCATCGCCCCGCACAAGAAGCCGTTCCGTCTTGGAAAGTCCCTTGTTCGCCGTGCGTACCAGGGCTTCGGCGGAAACAAGTTCGGTAAAGGAAAAATCAGCGCCCCATGCCGCGCACACCGAGCGAAA
>JAISCK010000181.1 GCA_031265635.1 Spirochaetaceae bacterium | reverse complement strand
TTTTTTCCAAAACCTGAAATTTTGAGCTTTGAAAGCTGTTTTGTACCCTTAATCCTCAAGCAAAGCCCAGGCGCGGTTAAGGACGCGCTTGGCATTGGCAATGACCAGCTCAGGGTCCTCATCCTGCCAGGGTTTTATTTCGAAAGAAAGAATATAGGGATCTCTGGCGTTAAAGAAGCCTTCGTTTTTAAGCGCCCTGAGGTATTCAAGTACCTGGGGAGTATCGTTGCTGCCATTGGGAAACCCAAAGCGCTGGTGTTCATCTCCGTAACCGGGAGCCCCAGGATCGGTACAGACAGTGTTGCCCAGATGGAAGTGGGTAAGATAGGGCCGTAAAGTTCTTATGACATATTCGGGGCTTTCCCGGCACATCGGTATATGGGAAAGATCTATCACCAGGCCGAAATTCCGGTACGTCTCCCTCATGTCAGAAGCAAAGCGCGCTGCCAGGGACGCCGGTCCTATGAGAGAAGCCTTGGCTATATCATAGTCGAATAATTCAACTTCTATCCGTATATTTTTGGGCCCGGCATAATCGCAGAGTTTCCGGGTTGTTTTAAGAAGCTGGGCATAGGACTGCTCTTTGGTTGCCGCTTCCCATTTGCCTGAAAGAAAGGCCATGCCTTCGGCGCCGAAATAGGCAGCCTCATCAATGGCTTCGAGGAGGGTTTTTTCAGCTTTTTGCCTTTCGCCTTCATCCAGATGATTGGCATTCATGCCGGTAGTTAAAAGCCGGGGAAAAGCGCCGTAGCAGACTGTCATGTGGGCGCTGTCAAGAATTTTTTTTACTTCCTTTTTCTGCTCGGCATCCTTGATCCAGGTCAGTTCTATGGCGTCAAAATAGTCGTCCCTGGCGATACGTCTGATATAATCGGCGGTCTTAGGTTCTTCGCCTTTGCCCATGGACGGGAAGGCCATAAAGCTGATAAGCCCGACTTTAAAATAAGTATGTATTGAATCTTTCAAGATGGCAACTCCTGAATGGGCGGCGGAATCCGCCAAATTAGCCGGACAATAACGCTCGGCGTTATGACAACTTCTAAGGAGTATACCATTGCCAAGAAATCGATACAATAGTAGAATAAAAACGTATATGAGACATATTACAGGCGTCGCAAAGAAAACCCAAACGAATCAGTCTTCTGAAAAATTGTTCAGCATTATAGAACTTTTAGCCGAAACAGATGGTCCTATGAGGCTCCTGGATATTTCCAAGGCGCTGCATATCAATACCAGCACAGCCCTGCGCTTTCTCAATACCATGCTGAAATGCGGTTATGTTATGCAGGACGCTGATTCCCTGAAATACTATCTTACCTTTAAGATCTGTACTGTTGCCAATAAGATAAGTTCCAGGATAAATATACGCACTCTGGCCGCGCCCTATCTCAGGGACTTGTCAGGAATTTTTGGTGAATCAGTATGCCTTTCGGTGGACCAGAATATGAAGGTCGTATACATTGACGTGGTTGAGGGTCCTGATCAGATGATACGTTCCATGCAGCGTATTGGCAGCGTTGCGCCGCTTCACTGTACCGCGGTAGGGAAGCTGTTTTTATCGGAATATTCCCCGGAAAATCTGGAAAAGGTTGTGGCCGCGGGGCTGGCCAGGTTTACGCCTAACACCTTAACCGGCAAATCTTTCCTGGAAAAAGAACTGGCGCAGGTGCGCCGCCGGGGATATGCCATAGACAATGAGGAATGTGAAATCGGCGCCCGCTGTGTCTCCTGTCCTGTCCGGGATCATACCGGAAAGATCATCGCCGGAATAAGCGTCACCGGCCCAGCCATAAGGCTCACCGATGATCTGATTGCCAAAAAAATAAACCACTTGATAAAAGCGGCGGAGAAGGTTTCTCTCTTACTTGGCTGCGAAGGCTCCGTTAAAAATACCGAATCAGGAAAATCCAGGTCCCGGCGTTAATCTCCCGGGACCTGGCTCCTTTCACTAATAGACAAATTCTTTACAGTTATTCAAGGCGGTCCCCATGGAACAGTCTGCCGCAGGATCGCAGACTATGTCAATGACAGCCGGTTTTCCCGAAGCCAGGGCACGCTTGAAGGCCGGGGAGATTTCGTCAGGGTCAAAAACTCTTTCGGCATAACAGGCAAAACCTTCCGCCGCTTTTACATAGTCAATAAGCCCCTGGTTTTCTTCCATTGCGACATCGCACTCATAGCCATAGGCATATTTCTGGTTTTGCCTGATCAATCCCAGATAGGCGTTGTTGACCACCGCGACTATCACCGGAATTTTGTATTTCGCGCAAACCGCCAGTTCCTGTATATGGAAGGTAAAGCCAAAATCTCCCATGACCGCGACTGTCTGCTTGCCGCTGGCTATGGCGGCGCCAAAGGCCGCAGGTATGTCATAGCCCAGGGTTCCGGCTCCTCCTGAGGGAAGATAGTGGCGGGGTTTGTTTATTTTCTGAAGCTGGCCTGACCAGATTTGCGTAATGCCGCATCCTGTGGTAAACACCGCGTTATCGCCGAAACTGTTGTTCAGTTCCCGGAATACCCGGTGGGGGATAATGGGCTTTTGGGTGTAGCTGGTTTTTCGTTCCAGTTCTTTTCGTAAGCTGGGAAGTTCATCCGCGTCTTTGCGGGATGCCGCCTTGCCGCGCTTTTTGGCTTCGTCAAGAAGCGCGCAGAGCGCTTTCTTCGCGTCGGAAACAATCCCCAGGTCCGCGGGGAATATTTTTCCTATCTCTCCGGGGTCTATATTTATATGAATGAATTTTCTGTTGCCGCGGTATACATCAAGGGCGCCGGTATGGCGGTCGGTAAAACGGCAGCCTATTCCCAGGACCAGATCAGAATCCAGAAAAATTTTATTGCCTATGGGCTGTCCGACCTGAATACCGCAATGTCCGGCGTTCAGGGGATGATCCTCTCGTATACAGCCCTTGGCCATGTATGTGGTTATCACCGGAAGTTTCAGGGTTTCCGCAAGGCTTATTGCCTCCTGGACCGCACCGGCCAGCACTACGCCGCCGCCCATGAGCAGGAGGGGGCTTTTCGCTTCGTTAATCATATCGATGGCTTTGTTTATATCGGCTGACGCCGGCGCGGGAGCGGTAATCGCCTGGCTCCTGTATGATGCACTCTCAAATTCAATATCGGCGTTTTGAACATCCAGCGGCAGATCAATAAGAACCGGCCCCGGCTTTCCCTCCCTGGCGACACGGAAAGCTTCATTAAATACGCTGACAACTTTAGCGGGATCGGTGATGCAGTATGTTTTTTTTGCCACAGGCTCGCAGATCCTGGCTATGTCCACACACTGAAACGCGTCTTTACCGAGCTGGGCAGTAACCGCCTGGCCGGTAATGGCAATGAGCGGAATGCTGTCAATGTTACAGGTATATATACCGGTTACAAAGTTGGTCGCCCCCGGTCCTGATGTACAGGCCGCCACAGCGAGTTTTCCGCTGGCCCGGTAATAAGCGCCGGCCGCATGCACCGCCGCTTCTTCGTGCCGGTGGCAGAAATGCCGTATGGCTTTGCTCTGCCCGAGGTACTTATAGAACCCGTTGATTCCGGCCCCGGGAATACCGAAAACCGCCGTTATCCCTTCAAGTTCCAGGATTTTTATAATTGCCTCTGATGTTTTCATTGTACTCATAATTTCCTTCCTTTCAATAAATGAAATTAGCTTTTAATTAATGGTATCATAGTAAGATGGGTATTGCAAGGCTTGAAAAGCGCCCCGACGGAATCTTTATTCCCTTCCTATATCCGTCCGGTAATCCATGTCCGCAAAGCTCACTGCCTTGAGAGCGCGGTAAGCCCTTTCACGGGCTTCGACGGCGTTTACGCCCCAGGCTGAAGCGGAGAGGACCCGGCCGCCGGAAGTGATGAGCGGCCCGGACACGGCAGCGCCGGTTCCGGCTGTTGCCGCGGCGCCGGCAAAGAAGAGTTTCGCGCCGGTTTCTTGCAGCGCGGGGCGGTCAATGGTAATGGGGTCGCCTTTATCGTAGGCGCCGGGATAACCCGCTGCCACGGCTACAGGGGCGCAGACCGCGCCTTCTTTCCACACCAGGGGAAAATTATCCAGGCTGTGGTCCAGCATAGCCTTGCAGAGCTCCGCAAAATCAGAATCAAGAAGGGGAAGCACTGCCTGGGTTTCAGGGTCGCCGAGGCGTACATTGTATTCAAGAAGATAACAGCGGTTTTTTCGAATCATGAGGCCGAAAAAAATAAAGCCCCGGTATTCCATGCCTTCGGCGCTTATTCCTTTAAGCGTCGGTTCCAGCACGGCGGTCCTGAAATCTTTTTGGGCAATTTCCGAAAAATCGGGAACCGGCGCGATGGCCCCCATGCCCCCTGTATTGGGTCCTTTGGCGCCGTCAAAACGGCGTTTGTGGTCCCTTGCGGAAACAAAGGGCAGTATGCAGGGCTTTTTCCCCGGAGAGGCGCTTAACGCGGCAAGGACAGAAATTTCCGTACCTTCAATACACTCTTCAAGAACTACCGTGGTTCCGGCTTCACCCAGCGTCTTGTCCCGCATAAACGACGCAAGAGCTCCTTCGGCTTCGGCAAGACTTGCGGCGATAATTACGCCCTTGCCCGCCGCAAGCCCGTCCGCTTTGATTACCAGGGACGACGGCTTTTTTTCAGGCGGCGGTTCCGCTTCATCCTTAAAGGAAAATCCCGTGCCCTTAAAGTAGCCCTGGACAAAACGCAGGGCCGCGTCATGGCCGCGAAAAATCTTTCCCCGCGCGGTTCTGACGCCGTACCTTTCCATAAAGGATTTTGAAAAGGCTTTGCTCGTCTCAAGGCGCGCGGCGTTTTTGTCCGGCCCGACGACGGCAAGTCCTTCCGCGCGGAAACGGTCAACTATGCCTTCCGCCAGCGGCGCTTCGGGGCCGATAATAGTGAGATCAATATGTTCTTGTTTGGCAAACTCAAGAAGCCCGGTCTGTGTTTTTTCTTCCGAAATATCCCCGTCCACGGCAATGTTTGTGCATTTTGCTTCTCCGGCGGTTCCGCCGTTGCCAGGGGCGGCAAATACTTTCTTTACTTCGGCAGACTGGGCCAGCTTCCAAACAAGGGCATGCTCCCGTCCGCCTGACCCGATGACTAAAACGTTCATGATGTAAGTATAACGGGAAGGCCGGAGTTTTACAATCCTAATGTTTGAAGTGCCTGGTTCCGGTAAAGACCATGGCGATACCGAGGGAATCACAGGCCGCTATGGAATCTTTATCCCGTATGGAACCTCCGGGCTGTATGATGGTTTTGATGCCTGCTGCTGCTGCGGCCTCGACTACATCGGAGAACGGGAAAAAGGCGTCGGAGGCGAGGACCCTTGGGTTTGCGCCGTCGGCTATGGGTTTGCCGCGTAACGCGGGATTTTCAGATGCGGCCTTGACCGCAATGGCGGCGCGGGAGAGGGCCTGCTCTGCCGCCCAGATGCGGTTGGTCTGTCCTCCTCCTATGCCGATTGCCGCCCTGTCCTTGACCACGACAATGGCATTCGATTTAACATAGCTTACGGTTCTCATGCCGAAGATCATGTCCTTGATATCGGCGCCGCCGGGGGCGGCCCTGGTTACCACGTCCCATTTTTCAAGGAGCTTTTTGTCCGCTTCCTGAACAAGGAGGCCGCCGTCCACGGCTGTACATTCCCTTGTGTCTCTGGGGGCAAAGCGGGCCTTCATTATTCTGAGATTTTTTTTCTTTTTGAGAATTTCCAGCGCGTCTGTGTCGAAATCAGGGGCAACGACTATTTCCAGAAAGAGCCCGGCAAGTTTTACGGCTGTCGCCGCGTTGACAGAAGTTGTCGAGGCTACAATACCGCCGTAGATAGAAACCGGATCGCAGACATAGGCTTTTTCGTAAGCCTCTTCAAGGGAAGATGCCTGGGCCGCGCCGCACGGGGTGTTGTGCTTGACGGCGACGCAGCAGGCGGGGGAGGCTTCTTCCGAAATGCCAAGTCCGGCAAGATCAGTTTCGCCTAATGGCAGCTTGTTCTCCGGGGGAAAGCCAAACGCGCAGGCGGTTTTCCAGGCCAGGTCCAGGTCCCGTATGTTGTTATAGCCCAGTTCCTTGCCGTTGAGCTGCTCCATGCCGGCAAGGGCGCCCGCTTTGTCGGCGCTGAGATAGAGGGCCGCCGACTGGTGCCCGTTTTCGCCATAACGGAGTTCCCTGTCCATTTTAAGGGAAAGGGGCCAGAAGGGAGGATATTTTTCATCGCCGTCCGTGTCCAGGAGGTAGCGGGCTATGGCGGCGTCATAGGCCGAGCTGAGGTCAAAGACCTTGCCGGCAAGATATTTTTTAAAGGCAAGCGGAACTTCACCGGCTGTGAGGCCGGCCCTGGTCTGGTCATAATCGGCGGGATCGGTAAGCACAATCACGTCCCGGTAGTTTTTGGCCGCGGAGCGGAGCATGGTGGGCCCGCCTATGTCAATGAACTCAACGGTTTCTTCGAGGGAAAGTCCTGCCCGGACTTTTTCAAAAAATGGATAGAGGTTGACGCAGACTAAGTCTATCGGGGCAAACCCAAGGGAGGCGAGGGTATCTACATGGGACTTTTCGTCCCGTCTGGCAAGGAGCCCCGCGTGTATGGCGGGGTGCAAGGTCTTTACCCTGCCGTCAAGACATTCGGGAAAGCCGGTTATTTCCGACACGTCGCGCACGACGATTCCCTTTTCCTTGAGGTGCCTGGCGGTTCCGCCTGTGGAAAGCAGTTCCCAGCCTGATCCGGCAAGGAATGAGGCAAAATCCGAAATTCCCTCTTTGTTGAAAACGCTGATCAACGCCCGCTTTTTCATCTGCGCGCACTCCTTAAATTTTCATGAAGCTTGCTGATTTCGTCCATCCAGCGGGGTATATCAATATGCTGGGGACAGCGGCTCTTGCACTGTTCACAGCTTACGCAGCTTGAGGCATGCTGTCCTTCCCCGAGTATGCGGTATTCCATTTCAAAAATAAAATTAGCCATGGGATGCTTGTTGGCCAGGGCAATCTGGTAGTTATTGTACACGGCGATATTTTTTGGAATCTCCACTCCCGAAGGGCAGTCCATGCAGTAGCGGCAGCTTGTACACGGGACCGAGGCCGCACTCCGGTAGGCGGCGAGGGCCTTTTCGATGACTTCATATTCGGCGCCGGTGAGGGGCTTAAGGGGGCTCATGGTGCGCACATTGTCCCTGACCTGATCCATGCTGGACATGCCGCTCAAAACTACCTGAACTCCGGGAAGCGATGCCGCATAACGCAGTGCCCAGGAAGCGGCGCTGGCCTTTGGGTCGGCTTCGTGAAAAATCCGTATGGACGCATCGCAGAGTTTAGCCAGGGTTCCGCCCCGCACCGGTTCCATTACATTGACCGGTATGCCCCTGCCCGTCAGTATTTCGTACTGCTCTTTGGCGTTCTGCAGTTCCCAGTCAAGGTAATTAAGCTGAATCTGGGCGAATTCCCATTCGTATTGCTCCACAACCTTTTTAAGCAGTTCTGGCCTGTCATGAAAGGAAAAGCCCAGGTGCCCGATAAGGCCCTGTTCCTGTTTTTTCTTGAGCTGTTCGTAGACTTCGCATGATTCCGCGATGCGAAGATAATCCTCGTTGATATTATGAAGCAGATAGAAATCAAAATATTCTGTTTTGCATTTTTCAAGCTGTTCGTTAAATATGCGCTCAACATCGGCCCGTGTTTTAAGGACCGCGAGGGGCATCTTGGTGGCCAGCTTGTAGCTGGTCCTTTCATGGCGGGAAAGGGCCGCCCCGGCAAAACTTTCCGATTTTCCGTCATGGTACATATAGGCGGTGTCAAAATAAGTAACGCCCTGGGCTATGGCATAGTCTACCATTTCCCCGGCCGTTTTCGCGTCGATTTCCTGGGAAGCCTCCGTGCGGGGAAGACGCATAAGGCCGAAGCCGAGGAGTGAAAGTTCGCCGTTTTTGAGTTTTCTTTTTTCCATACAGTGCCTCCATAATCAATGTGTAAGACGTTCTATCATCATGACCGCCGCTTCTACGATGGCCTGATGTTCTTCATTATGAATGCGGACGGCAAGACTTTCGCTGTCATCGCCTTCCAGTACCGGAACCCTGCGCTGGAGCAGTATGGGGCCGGTGTCGGTTCCTTCATCGACCAGGTGCACTGTACAGCCCGACTCTTTTTCTCCGGCGGCGAGGACCGCCTTGTGTACCCGTTCACCGTACATACCCTTGCCGCCGTATTTGGGAAGGAGGCTTGGGTGGATATTGATGATCCTGTTCCTGTAGGCTTCCAGTATATCCCCTTGCAGTATCGAGAGGAAACCCGCCAGTATGATGAGTCCCGCACCCTCTGCCCGCGCCTGGGCGAGTATGCGGCCGGAAAGCGCTTCCCGCCGTTCAGGTCCGGGAAGTTTCGGACCGGGCGTTTCCGCCAGCGACCGTATACCGGCGTTCCGGGCCCGCGTGAGGGCATAGGCGTCTTCCCTGTCCGAGATGACAAGGCTTATACGGCCTCTGCCGAAACGTCCGGCTTTTTCGGCGTCAATGAGGGCCTGGAGGTTTGTACCGTTTCCCGAAACGAGAACAAGAATCTTGAGTATGTCCTGTGCTTGAAGCGCTGGCCCGCCTGGTTTAGACAAACCTTACTCCGCCTGAACCGCCGGCCTCGACACTGCCTATGACCCAGGCGGGATACCCCAGGCTGTCCAGATGTTCCACCGCCGGTTTCGCGTCGGCCTCATCCAGGGCAAGGACAAAACCTATGCCCATATTGAAGGTATTGAACATGAGCGCGTTGAGTTCCCTGTCGCTTTTGATGAACGAAAGACCCGCGTCCTGGACCGCCTCTTGACGCACTGTGTCCTGTTCTTCACCTTTAATGCCCCAGGCGATACGGCCGAAAATGGGCGGCACGGTCCAGGCGCCCTGTTCTCCGGGTCCATAGGCCGGGCTTTGTATCACTGCCTCAAAGGCCGGGCCCGGTGAAGGAAACATGCGGGGAATGTTTTCGTAGAAGCCGCCGCCTGTAATATGGGCCATGCCGTGAATTTCAATTTTTTCAAGAAGTGAAAGAATGCCTTTGACATAGAGCCTTGTTGGTTCGAGCAGGGCCATACCTATGGGCATGCCACCAAAGTCTTCGGAAAGATCGGGGATTGCTTTGCGTATGAGGCTGAAACCGCTTGAATGGGGGCCTGACGAAGCGAGGCCGATGAGCGTGTCTCCCCGGCGGATTTTTGAACCGTCGATGACGCGCTCCCGGTCAACAAGGCCGACGGCAAAACCGGCGATGTCATATTTTCCCGTATCGTAGAAGCCGGGCATTTCGGCGGTCTCGCCTCCCAAAAGCACGCAGCCTGTTTCCCCGCATCCCCTGGCAACGCCCTTGACCAGGCAGGCGGCAATATCGGCGTCAAGACTGCCGCAGGCGAGGTAGTCAAGAAAGAAGAGGGGGCGCGCGCCGTGGCAGAGTATGTCGTTGACGCACATGGCCACGCAGTCTATGCCGACAGTGTCGTATTTTTTCATTCTGAAAGCAACATCAAGTTTTGTTCCCACGCCGTCGGTTCCCGAAACAAGGACGGGATCTTTCATGCCGTCATGGGACGTAATAAGATCCTTGAGCGAGAACATTCCGGCAAAGCTGCCTATGCTGTTGAGTACGGAATTTTTCAGGGCGCCCAGGGTTCCTCCGGCAAGCTCGCGGTATTTTCCGACAGCCCTGTAACCTTCTTCTATGTCGACACCGGCTTCTTTATAGTTCATGGCCGCTCCTTGTATGCGAAATTTAGCATGATCCGGTTTCGCCTGAGACCGGTATGGGGTACTCGCCCGAAAAACAGCCCAGGCAGTAGCCGCCGTCGCTGTCCAGGGACTCAAGGAGTCCGTCTATGCTGATAAAGGCAAGACTGTCGGCGCCTATGGTCTTGCAGAGTTCATGGACATTGTTGGCGCTGCTGATAAGGTCCTTGCGGTGAGGCGTATCTATGCCGAAGTAGCAGGGGAAGCGCACCGGCGGCGAACATATTCTCATGTGGACTTCCTTTGCCCCGGCTTTGCGGAGTATGGCTACAAGCCTCCGGCTCGTGGTTCCCCGCACTATGGAATCGTCAATGATCACCACCCGTTTGTTTCTGACTTCGCTTTGTATCACATTGTGTTTAACCAAAACGGTTTTTTCCCGCATATTCTGATTGGGGGCGATGAATGTCCTCCCTACATAGCGGCTCTTGACTATGCCAAGGCCGTAGGGTGTCCCGGTCGCCCTGCCGTAGCCTATGGCCGCCGGTATCCCCGAATCGGGAACCCCGATGACCAGGTCGGCGGCGACGGCAGATTCCCTGGCGAGAATCTCTCCGGCCCTGACGCGGGCATCATACACATCCACATTGTCTATGACGCTGTCCGGCCTGGCAAAGTAGACAAACTCGAAGGAACAAACCGCCCGCCGCGTTTTTTCGCTGAACGAGAACGAAAGAACCTGTTCGCGGCTTATGATGATTACTTC
>JAISCK010000160.1 GCA_031265635.1 Spirochaetaceae bacterium | reverse complement strand
TCCCTGACCCGCGCTATTTCGTCACGCAGCTCGGCGGCTTCTTCAAATTCAAGATTTTTGGCGTGTTCGAGCATTTCCGTTTCCAGCGCCCTGATGAGCTGTTTGCGCTGGGCGGGAACAAGGATATTGTAGGATTTTTTAAGGACTTCGATGGACGCGGCGGCGGCGTCCCTTTCTTCCGCGGCATGGCGGATGAGTATGCCGGCGATGGCCTTCTTGACCGTGGCCGGCGTAATGCCATGCTCCTTGTTATACGCCATCTGCGCCTTGCGCCGCCTTTCGGTTTCCGTAATGGCGTCCCGCATGGCGTCGCTCATCCTGTCGGCGTACATTACCACCCTGCCCGAGGCGTTTCTCGCGGCCCTTCCTATAATCTGGATGAGGCTCGTAACGGAACGGAGAAAACCTATCTTGTCGGCGTCGAGTATGGCGATGAAGGCGACTTCCGGGAGATCTATGCCTTCCCTGAGGAGGTTGATGCCCACGAGTACGTCAAATTCACCCTGGCGGAGCTGGGTGAGTATTTCAACCCGTTCTATGGTTTCTACTTCGCTGTGTATGTAGCGGACCTTGAGGCCGAGACCCGAAAGGTAATCGGTAAGATCCTCGGCCATTTTCTTGGTCAGGGTAAGGATGAGGGAACGTTCCCCCCTGGCTATGTGCTTTTTTACTTCGCTGTAAATGTCTTCCATCTGGCCTTCGCTGGGCCTGACTTCAATTTCGGGATCAAGGAGTCCCGTGGGCCTGATGAGCTGCTGCACAATGCGTTTTGAGCCTTCAAGTTCGGCCTTGCCGGGCGTGGCGGACACATAGACCGTGGCGACAAGGCGTTTGGCAAATTCGTCAAAGCGCAGGGGCCGGTTGTCCAGGGCGCAGGGGAGGCGGAAACCATAGTCAACGAGGTTTGTTTTTCTGCTTTTGTCGCCCGCGTACATAGCGCCTATCTGGGGCAGGGTTACATGGCTTTCGTCAATAAAGGTAAGATGTTTTTTCGGAAAGTAATCAATCAGCGTATCGGGGGGCAGGCCCGGCCCGCGGTCCGCGAGGGGCGCGGAATAGTTTTCTATGCCCGGACAGTAGCCCATTTCGGTGAGCATTTCTATGTCATATTCAACCCTGGTCTTGAGCCGTTCCGCTTCGGGTATTTTTCCGGCCTTCCTGAAATATTCGTAACGTTCCGAAAGTTCTTCTTTGATGCGGTCAATGGCCTTGAATATCATGTCGCCGGGCATGACAAACTGTTTGGCCGGATATATCACCGCCCGGTCAAGTTCTTCGTAAATTTCCCCGGAGATGGGATTGAAACGGCGTATGCGCTTGACTTCCTCCCAGTCAAGTTCCACCCTGTAGGCATCTTCAAGATAGGCCGGATAAATCTCAAGTATGTCCCCCCGTTTTCTGAAACGGCCCCGTTCAAGGACAGCGTCGTTTCTTTCATATTGAAGTTCCACGAAGCGTTTTGCCAGGGCCTCCACGTCAATGGTATCGCCCGCGGCAAAGGACGCGGTCATCTTCCGGTACACTTCGGGGGTGGCAAGTCCGTAAATGCAGGACACGGTGGATACGATGATCACGTCTTCCCGCTCCATGAGGCTCCGCGTGGCGGAAAGGCGCAGCCGTTCAATCTCGTCATTGATGGACGCGTCTTTTTCGATATAGAGGTCGCGGCTTGCGACATAGGCCTCAGGCTGATAGTAGTCGTAATAGGACACAAAATATTCCACCGCGTTATGGGGGAAGAAGCCCTTGAATTCCCTGAAAAGCTGGGCGGCCAGGGTCTTGTTGTGGCTGATGATCAGGGTGGGCATCTGCACCGCTTCAATGAGCTTTGCCATGGTAAAGGTTTTGCCGGAGCCGGTTACGCCCTGGAGGGTCTGAAACTGGTCTCCGGCCCTGATTCCCCTGGTGAGGGCCTCAACAGCCTGGCCCTGGTCCCCGGCAAGATCAAAAGGCGCGGCAACTTCAAATTTACGCATGAATGGAGTATACCCGGATTGGGGTTTTTTTACAGGCCCCTCGGGGTTAAAGCATCTGTTATCAAAGCCCCTGTTTGCGGGGCTATCTCAGATGGCAAAAAAGGAGTATATTTTAACCGTTAATAATTTTGGAGGTTACAAATGAAGAGCGGATTGCTTGCGGTCTTGTGCGCCGCTTTGGTTCTGGGCCTGATTTCCTGCGGGACTACCAGCGTCAAGCGGGTTGACGCTGATACCCAGATTGATTTAAGCGGCTATTGGAACGATACCGATGTAAGGATAGTATGCGACAGTCTTATAAGGGACTGCCTGGATTCACCCAGAATAGCCCAGGTCAGCGCCCAAAAGGCCGGACTTCCGGTTATTATTGTAGGGAGTTTCCGCAACGACAGCGATGAGCATATCGAGACGGAGATCATCTCCCTGCGCATGGAAGCCGCCGTCCTTAACTCAGGCCGCGCCGATTTTGTGGCAAGCGGTTCCCTCAGGGACGACATACGCCAGGAAAGGCAGGAGCAGCAGTCCTGGGCCAGCGAAGAAACGGTAAAGGCCCTGGCAAACGAGACCGGCGCTGATTTCTTCCTCTCCGGCAGGGTAAAAACCATTATAGACAGGGCGGGCAATACCATGGTCAGAACCTATTTTGTATATGCCGAACTTACCGAAATTGAAAGCAACAGGAGAATCTGGATAGGCGAAAACAGCGAGATCAAGAAGGTCATCAAGAACCCCAGCGTCAGGTTCTGACAGGCCGCTCTTTTTACAGAGGTCATTGTGAAAAACCGGCTTCCCGCGTTATGCGTAGTTTTTCTCCTCTGTTCCTGCGCGTCAACCGGGCATTATAGCGGGGTAGACCGGCAGCTTGCCAAAGGCGCTTACCAAAACGCCTACGCCTCTCTTGAATCCTCAAAAAAAGCATACCGGGAAAAGGACCGCATCCTCTATTACCTTGACCTGGGGATGCTGGCCCATTACGCGGGAAATTACGGCGAATCTTCAAAGCTGCTCCAGGACGGAGAGCGGGCCATAGAAGACGCCTATTCCCGGAGCATCACCCAGACTGTGGGAACCTTTCTTGTCAATGACATGACCCAGGAATATTCGGGCGAAGACTATGAGGACGTATACCTCAATGTCTTTAACGCCCTGAACTACTATCATCAGGGGCTGCCTGAAGACGCCCTGGTCGAAATCAGGCGCCTTAACAACAAGCTCCAGTATATATCGGGCAAGTACGGCCAGATGATTACCAATCTGCAAAGGGCCGCCCTGGAAAACTCATCGGACATTCCCTTTGATCCCTCAACGGTAACGGTTAATTTTACCAATTCCGCGCTGGCGCGGTATCTGGGCATGCTTTTTTACCGGGGCACGGACCGCTGGGATGACGCGAGGATAGACCGGGACCAGGTAAAAATCGCCTTCGCGGATCATCCGGGTGTGTACCAGTTCGGCCTGCCTTCCACGCTGGATGAGGAGCTTGATTATCCCCGGGACAAGGCCCGTTTTAATGTGATAGCCTTCGCGGGACTTTCGCCAATAAAAAACGCCAGCGAAATGCGCATTCCCATCAGCAATTCAAACTGGGTAAAAATATCCCTGCCGGAAATCAGCGCGCGGCCTTCCCTTGTCGGGTCCGTCAAGGTTGTGTTTGATACCGGAGAACAGCTTGAACTCGAACTCATTGAGGATATCAGCGCTGTGGCCCGGGAAACGTTCAAGCAGAAGGCGGGGATGATATACCTCAGGTCCAGCATACGGGCCATCACCAAGGGAGCGGCGGCGGCGGTGCTGAGCGATTCGCGCAATTCAAATTCTTCGATTCTTTTGGGACTCCTGACCCAGGTGTACGCCGAGGTAAGCGAACAGGCCGATCTCCGTATTTCCCGCTATTTTCCCGGCAGGGCCCTTGTGGGCGGCATTACCCTTAATCCGGGAACCTATTCCTATACCGTGAACTTTTATGATCATTCAGGCAGTATCATCCAAAGCGACCGTTTTTTGGATGTGGAAATAAACAACCAGGGCTTAAACCTGGCAGAGGTGCTATGTCTAAAATAAAATTGAATTTGAAGCCGGTCCAAATTCGCGGCCCCGCTCAAGTCCGTGCGGCGGTTCAAATTTGCGCGTTATGCGCCAGCGTGATATTCTGGTCCTGCGCGGGAACGCCCGCCGCCGGGCCGAATCAGCGTCTTGCCGAGCCCCTGTGGGTTTCAAATACTTCCTCCGTATATGACGAAGGCCGGTATATCTCCGCGCTGGGTTTTGGCGGCGACCGCGCTCAGGCCGAAAAAAACGCCCTTGGTTCACTGACCGCCGTCTTCGGGCAGACGGTACGGGGCGAGACCAGGGCCAGCTACCGTTATTCCGAGGCGGTAAACGAGGGTATACTCCATGAGGAAGAAGACCGGGAAATAGAAAACGACGTTAAAACTTCTTTCGCCATGGATACCCTTATCGGCGCCGAAATAAGGGATTACTGGTTCGACGGCGTGGACACCCACTATGCCGTGGCGGTGATGGAAAAGCTCAAATGCGGCATGCGGTACAATGACCTTGTTGAATCCAACGAGCGCGTCATCAGGAACCTCACCGATCTTCCCCAGGACAGGCGCGACACCCTTGAGGCTTATGCCCGTTATGCGCTTGCCGCCACCATAGCCGACGCCAACGGGGTATTTGTCAATGTACTTTCGGTGCTGAATCCGGCAAGCGCGGCGGCATTCAGGACTACCCTGAAACGCGGCGAGGATTACCGTATCGTCCAGGGCGAAATAGCCCGGAACATTCCCATTGACGTGGTGGTGGACCAGGACCGGGACGACAGGGTGCGCGCCGCCTTTGCCGGCGCTTTTTCGGCATCGGGATTCGGAACCGGATCGGGAAACAGCCCCTACCGCATGACCGTAACCCTTTCCTTAAGCCCGGTTGATCTTCCCGGCAACAGCAATGAATTTGTCCGCTATATCGTCTCCGGAAAGCTCATTGAAGTAAAGACCGGGAATGAGGTCTTCCCCTTTACCATAAGCGGGCGTGAGGGCCATCTTTCCTTGAGCGAGGCCGAGAACCGGGCCATACGGGTTATTGAACAGAAAATCAGGGACGGCTTTGGCGCTGAATTTGCTGCCTACCTTGAAAGTTTATCGGCAAAGGACTAACGCGCAGACGGTTTTGCCGCTGCCGCTATGGGGGATAGATTGACCAGTAACGGACACTCGGAACAGCTCATCAAGAAGAATCTTGACTTTATAAAGATACTTCCTGCCTGGGCGCAGGAACTTTCGTATAAGTATGGTTCCAAAACCACTAATCTTTATTTGCTTTATGGAAACATCAGGGACCTTCTTCCCCACAAGATGAATGAAGGGCAGTTTATCTTCGTCCGCATCCAGGACTACATATCCGACGTGCTTTTCGGGATGCGGGACATCATTGTTTTTTATGACCGTTCAAGCGGCGTCTCTTTTTGCACCCCTGAAATGGCCAAGGATTACCAGAGAACCATGAAGACCCGCTTCCCCGAAGCGGTAGACGCCGACCTGGTTTCTACCGATCCTGAAACGAGCTTTCCGTACCTCGAAAAATATTTTTTGATGAATATTTCCCAGAAGAAACGCATCGTGTTCATTATGGATTATGCCGAAACCATAGTTCCCGCGGGGGACCTTATACGGCTTTCCGACGAGGACCGCTACTGCCTTGTAACCCTGAACCGCTGGTCCCACGATCCCATTTTTACCGGAGGGGACGTGTCGGTGATACTTCTCACCGAACATCTTGCCGATCTTTCGTCGAGGCTGATTGGTTCTCCCGCCGCGGTAAAGGTCGAAATCCCCATACCCGATGAGACGGTGCGTACAAAATTTCTCGGTTCCCTTGAACGCGCGGGCAAGCTGCTTGTGGAGCGGGGTCTTAATCCCGCCCGCATAGCCTCGGTTACCAGCGGGCTTAACCTCATGAACCTGAACCGCATGGTCATGGAAAGTTATGAAGAAGACGCGCCCTTGAGCATGGAATATATCGTACAAAAGAAAAAATCCATTATCGAAAACGAAGCTGCAGGGCTTCTTGAGTTTGTGGACACGGTCCGCGATCTTTCCCTGGTGTCGGGCCACGACTTTGTAAAAAAGCGTTTCAAGTGGGCGTCCAGGGCCATTCACCACGGGCGGCTTGACGTACTTCCCATGGGCTACCTCATAGCCGGTCCCGTGGGAACAGGCAAGAGTTTTATAGTCAGCGCCTTTGCCGGGGAAATAGGCATCCCCATGGTCAAGTTCCGCAATTTCCGCTCCAAGTGGCAGGGCGACACCGAAGCCAACCTGGAAAAAGTTCTCAATATACTCAAGGCCATGGCCCCGGTAGCGGTGATGATAGACGAGGCCGACGCCTTTCTCGGCAGCCGTGACCAGGAAGGGGACGCGGGAACCAGCAACAGGGTCTTTGCCCAGATAGCGAGTTTTATGGGCAATACCGAATACCGGGGGAAAATCATCTGGTTCCTCATTACCTGCCGGCCCGACCTCATCCCCATAGACTTAAAACGCCAGGGCCGGGCGGAAGAACACCTGGCCCTCTTTTACCCCGAATCCGACGCGGAACGGGAGTCCCTTTTTAATACCCTGGTACGCAAACTTGACCTTTCCATACGGCAGTTTTCTGTTTCGGATTTGTTTAAAAAATTCCGCCATGAATTTTCAGGCGCCGACCTTGAGGCGGTACTCATACGCGCCAAGCTCAGGGCCGCCATGGATGACCGTACCTTTGTTACCAAAGAAGACATGGAAGAAGTGATGGGCGACTTTGTGCCGCCGTCCTATCCCCACGAAATAGAACTGCAAAATCTTGTAGCCGTACTGGAATGTACTTCAAAGGAAATGATTCCCAAGCGTTTCCAGAACCTTGAACGCACCAAACTGGTTAGGGACATACAGGAGCTTAAATCCCTTCTTGGGGAGCGGGGCTAGAGAAAGGCAGGAGCGCATAAGGCACTAAGCCGGAACTTACCCGCGTTTACCCGTTCAGTTTTTCAAGCTCTTTCTTAACCCGCGCGGCAAGGTCTCCGGCGGCGCGGGAAAGCTCCACGAGGCGGCTTTCTTTTTCGCCCCTGGCTTTTATCTCCGCCCTGGGGCTGTCTCCGGCAAGATTTCTTTCGCCTATGACTGCCCGGAGCGGTATGCCCATGAGGTCGGCGTCGTTGAATTTGACGCCGGGCCTTTCGTTCCGGTCATCAAGCAGAACCTCGACGCCTTCTTTTTCGAGTTCCGCGCAAAGCGTGTCCGCCGCGTCTTTTACCGCCCCTTCATATTTGACGGGAATCACAATGACCTGGCAGGGGGCGATGGTCATGGGCCAGATGATGCCGTTATCATCGTGATGCTCCTCGATGATGGACGCGAGCACCCGGTCAACGCCTATGCCGTAACAGCCCATGACCGGCGTATGGCTTTTGCCCGCTTCGTCAAGGTAGCTGAGTTTCATGGGCTTTGAGTATTTAAGGCCCAGTTTGAAGATATGTCCCAGCTCATTGCCTTTTTTTTCGTAGAGTTCACCGCCGCAGAGAGGGCAGCGGTCGCCGGCCTTGACGGTCCGTATGTCGGCGATGAGCCAGCCTTCAAAATCCCTGCCGTAGGCGGCATGCTGGTAATGGAGGTCCGCTTCGAGCGCGCCGGTAACCGCGTCGGTCATCGCGGTGACGGTATGGTCAATCAGCACCGGGATTTGCCCAAGACCCACAGGGCCGGCAAAACCCACCGGAGAACCGGTAAGCCGCTCAACATCGCTGTCCGCGGCAAGAGCCACTTCCGACGCCTTGAGCGTCGCGGCGAGTTTGGTTTCGTTGACATCAAGGTCGCCCCGTATGGCGACGGCAAAAAAGGTCTCCGGGTATACTTCGGGCGCGCCGGGCGCGGGCCGTTCTTTTTTGAGACCGGAACAGCCGGGGGCCGCCTTAAGGTCCAGTTCAACATTTACCGCCCGGTAGACAAGGGTTTTGATGAAAGAATCCGCGCCGGTTTTAAGGAAGGCGCACAGTTCATCTATGGTTTTTACTCCGGGCGTACTGATTTTTGAAAGCGGGGGCGTCCCGGCGGTAGCGGATCTGGCAAGCTCAGGCCGGGGCGAAAAGTCAGGTTTGCAGCCCGCTTTTTCCACATTGGCCGCGTAATCGCAGTTTTTGCAGAAGAGGAGGGTGTTGTCTCCTATTTCGCTTTCTACCATAAACTCTTCCGAACCGCTGCCGCCCATAGCGCCGGAGTCGGCCTGGACCGGGATTACCGAAAGGCCGCAGCGCTTAAAGATCCGCCGGTACGCCCTGCCCATAGCCTGATAATGTTCGTCAAGGCTTGCCTCACTGGCATGAAAGGAATAGGCGTCTTTCATGACGAATTCCCTGCCCCGCATGACACCGTAGCGGGGGCGTATCTCATCACGGTACTTGGTGTTGATCTGGTACAGTGAAAGGGGAAGCTGTTTATAGCTTGAAAGCTCGTCCCGCACAAGGCTTGTGAAAGCCTCTTCCGCCGTTGGGGACACCACAAAATCGGCGCCCAGACGGTTTTTAACCCTGAGCAGGGCGTCGCCGTAGGCGTCCCAGCGCCCAGATTCCTTCCATAATTCGGCGGGAACCACTACGGAGGGTTTTATCTCCAGGGAACCTATGGCGTTCATTTCTTCCCTGATGATCTGTTCAACCTTTCTAAAGGAAAGGAGCCCCAGGGGAAGGTAGGCAAAGAGGCCGTTTGCCAGCTTGCGTAGCATCCCGGAACGGAACATGAGGCGGTGGCTGGCGATTACCGCGTCGGCGGGAACTTCCCTCAGCGTGGGAATAAAGGTCTGGGAAAATTTCATAAAGGGAGTATAACCTGAGAGCTCCGGACAATACAATGGCCTCTGGTACCCATTTTATAGAAAATGTTAAAATATCACAGAAACAGGGATTTTATCCTTAAAATTCTTTAATTTTTCGATTTTTTAGTTGACAAAGTCAAAGTCAATGTTAAAATAACAATTACAATAACATTTGTGGAGGATTATGGCGCTGTTATCCAGGAAAAAAGAACTGATTGAGTATATGAACACCAATCATGCCTCCAAACTGCCCGATATAGCGGCCTTTTTTGAGGTATCGGTGATGACCATAAGGAGGGATCTGCTTCAACTTGAGAAACAGGGATTTTGTACCATAAACCGGGGGACTGTTTATCTTAACGCCGGTACTACTCTGGAATTAAGCAGCAGCCTGAAAAACAGTCAGATGCTTAAAGAAAAAAAGCGCATCGCAAAACGCGCTGTGCAGTATATTACCGAAGGCACTACGATTTTTCTTGATATGGGAACAACGGTGCGGGAACTGGTCTATGAGATTGTGCCGATGAAAAATGTTACGGTAATTACCAATTCGATCTTGGTAATAAACATACTCTGTAATTTTCCCCATCTTACCTGCCTGATTGCCCCCGGAACCCTGAATCATAATTCTATGGGTTTTTTTGATGCCGTTACCTGCGCCTATTTTAAAGAGATCAGTGTGGATGCGGCCTTTCTCAGCGCCGAGGGCGCCGATATTGACGCGGGCTTTACCGTTCCTGATATGGATGACGCTGAATGTAAAAGAATACTCGCTCAAAAAGCCGCCCATATTACCATACTGGCTGACAGCAGCAAAATAGGAAAAAAGTCGCTGGTTCGTTATTCTGATTTTGATTTGGTTGACCGTTTTATTACGGACAATAAATGTGATGTATCGGTTCTGGAGAAGA
>JAISCK010000148.1 GCA_031265635.1 Spirochaetaceae bacterium | reverse complement strand
GTAAAGGAGGAAGCGCCATGTCCGATTCGGACGGCGGGGGTAGTAGTTTCCCCGGTTATAGACGCGTAATTGCCGCGCGGATACCATTTTCGGCCCTTCCTGCGAAAAACCTGCCTTAGGCTGTTGTTTCCCGTGGAAGCGCATGGGAGAGACAGTCATGATAACGATCAGAACCCAGGAAGATCATACGCTCAGAGAAAGCAGCCTTATTACCGAGAACTGCTGGATTGACGCCAGGAATGTAACAAAAAACGACCTTGAGAGGCTGGAAAAGGAATTCGGCATTGACGGGGAGCTTTTGAATGACATTATGGACGCGGACGAGCAGTCCCGCATCGAAAAAGAAGACGAGTATGTTTCTATTATAATTCGTATCCCTGTATACGACGAGGCTTACGAGGTGGCTTACTATACCCTGCCCCTGGGTATCATACTGTTTCCCGACAAGGTGGTAACAATATGCCAGCGCTCGGGCGATATGCTTGACAGCCTGCTCAGGAACCGCATCAGGGGTTTTACCATCAAAAACAGGACGCTCTTTGTGCTGAACCTGCTGGGCAGGGCGGCTTTTACCTTCCTCAAGACCCTCAAGGAACTCAACAAGCACACCAACGCGATAGAGCGGGAACTCCAGAAGTCGGTTAAAAACAACGAGCTTATTCAGCTTCTGGCTGTTCAGAAGAGCCTGGTCTATGTAACCACCAGCGTCAAGACCAACGAACTGCTCCTGGAAAAGCTCCAGAAAACGTCGATACTCCGTTTTAAGGGTGAAGAGCGGGAAATCCTCGACGATGTGGCAACCGAGAACAAGCAGGCCATTGAAATGGCCAATATCTATTCTTCTATTCTTACCGGGACCATGGACGCTTTTGCCAGCGTTATTTCCAACAATCTCAATATTGTGATGAAGCGGCTCACCATCGTATCCATAGTCCTCATGATCCCGACTTTGATTACCAGTTTCTTCGGGATGAACGTGCGCCTTCCGTTTCAGGGGAGCGGCAGGGCGACTGTGGGCATACTGGTCATAAGCCTTCTGGCCTCCATACTGGGGGCCGTGCTTCTGACTATCGAAATCAGAAAGCGAAAGCGGTCCAGGGTTCTTCCCTATACCCAGGCGCTGTTTACGGCGGTACACAAGGTATGAACAAGATTTACGAAGAAAGGCGCGGCAAGATCTACGACTGGATGGCCCAGGAAGGCATTGCCCTTCTCATGTTTGAGGATTCGGAACAGAGAAGGGACGCTTCGGTGCGCTGGCTTTCGGGCCACCCTTCCGACGCCCTGCTCTTCCTCTCGGTAAGCAGGCAGGCCCTCCTCATGCCCTGGGATGTCAATATGGCTTCTCTCATGGCCCAGGTTGACGCGGTGCTGCCCTATACCCGGTTTGAACGCAGCCCCATTGTCGCGGCGGCCCAGGCGGCGAAGCATTTCAAGATTCCCCGTGGCAGCAGGATAGAGATTCCCTCCCTGACAGCCTATTACCAGTTCCTCAATTTTACCGGGGCCCTGGGCGACTACGATGTCCTGTGCCGCCAATGGGGCGTGCAGGAAAACGTGGAGCGCCTGCGGGCGGTCAAGGACGGGGTGGAACGGAAAATCTACGCCACAGCAGCCCGAGTTACCAACGAGCTTATTGAACTTATTGTGGAACAGGTACAAGAGGGCCGCTTTAAAACAGAAATCGAAGCTGCCCTTTTTATAGAATATGAAGCCCGCAAGCGTGGCTGCGAGGGAACGGGCTTTGAGACCCTGGCCGCGGGGCCTGAACGGAGTTTCGGCATTCACGCCTTTCCCGCCTACACCGCTTCTCCCTTTGCCGGGGCGGGGCTGTCCATTCTGGACTTCGGCCTGAAATACTCAGGCTATACCACCGACGTTACCCTGACCTTTGCCCGGCCCCCCCTGTCTTCCGGCCAGGAAAAAATGATAAGCCTTGTTGAAAGGGCCTACACTCTTGCCCTCGGCATGGTCAAGCCCGGCGCCGAGACCCTGGACATAGCCCGGGCCGTTGACAGCCTTTTCGCCAAAGCAAAGAAGGCCATGCCCCACGCCCTTGGGCACGGCATAGGGCTGGAAGCCCATGAGGCTCCCCCGCTGCGGAACAGGAGCGACAGCGCCTGGAAGCTCGAACCGGGAATGATCATCGCCTTGGAACCGGGCCTTTACGATACGGCCCTGGGCGGCTGCCGTCTTGAAAACGACATACTGGTAACTGAAACAGGCGCCGAGGCCTTGACCGCCGCCCGCGTGGTGCGCCTCTAAAGACCCGCCGAATCCCTCGCCGCGTCGGCCCCCACGCCGGACACGGCGGCGGCATCAGAGGCGGCAACCGGACCGGACACGGCGGAAAGGCCGCCGGGAGACCAGCCGAGAAGTTCCACCAGGGTTTTTGCCTTGGCGTCGGACTCGACAATGAGTTCAGCCTCAGTCCCGTCTTCCCGGCGGTACGCCAGGCAAAGCCGGCTCTGGGCGCTTAAAAAAATCCGCCTGAGTAATTTTTGCTCCCGCCTGAAAGCCGCGCCCAGTATGCTGCCCCTGGGAATCACGATGACCTTTTCCACCGGAGCCTTGCCGCCCGTAGTAACCCTGGCTATAGCCTCTATCCAGCCTTCATGGGGAAAATGATGGAACCGGTACGCCGCCTGGGTTACGACGCTCAAGCCCCAGAGCGGATCAGGATACGCGTCCCAGCCCCCGACATAACGGCCCAGGCAATACCCCAGAACTTTTTCTCCCAGCCGCGCCTCGTACTCTCTCCAGAATTCAGCGGGGTCAGGGGCCTTGTGAACCATACCTTAAAAACCTCCGTTCCGGCAAACTGCC
>JAISCK010000136.1 GCA_031265635.1 Spirochaetaceae bacterium | reverse complement strand
CTGCCGCAGACCGTGCCCAGCTTGGTGGCCTGCTGGAGTTCTTCCCAGGTTCTGGCGCCGTTGTGGAAGGCTTCTTCTATATCCTTGTCGGTAATGCCGAGACAATTGCAGATAACCTGGGCGGGTACTTTGAAGAGCCCTGATCTTCCTGTTTTGGCAAGATAGTTGTCAATGGCTTCGCGGAGGGCCTTGTCCCCCAGCACCGAACAATGTATTTTGTAGCTGGGAAGCCCTCCGAGTTTTTGCACCAGATCATCGGGTTTTATTTTGTAGGCGTCTTTTATATCCATGCCCTTGATGATTTCCGAGAGCATGCTTGTGGAAGCTATGGCGCTGGCGCAGCCGTAGGTCTTCCAGCGCACATCGGTGATTATATCATCCTTGATGCGGAGCAGCATGAGCATCTTGTCGCCGCATTTGATATTCCCTGTCTCGCCCCTGGCGTCGGACGGAAAACTCGATTCGTCATCCAAAAGCACATTCCGGGGATTGGTAAAATGATCCTTTACCGTATCTGAATAAAGCCACTCAGGCATAATGCCGCTCCTCTGTCCGCGCGGAGGGAACCGACGACATGGCCCTGAGCCGGGCAATGATGGGGCCGGTACGCTCCACGGTGTAGTCAATATCCTCCGCCGTGGTTCCCCAGCCCAGGCTGAAACGTATGGAACCGTGGGCCAGCTCCGGCCCTACGCCTATGGCCAAAAGCACATGGGAGGCTTCGAGGCTCCCCGACGCGCAGGCGGACCCTGTGGAAACTTCAATGCCCTCCATGTCAAGGGAAAGCAGTATGGATTCCCCTTCCGCTCCGGGAAAGGAAACATTGAGGGTGTTGGGGACCGTGTCCTCAGGATGGCCGTTCATCTTGATATTGGGAATGGTTTTAAAAAGACCTTCCCTAAGCCTGTCCCTGAGGGACCCCGCGTGGTTCATATAGGCCGAAAGGTCGCGCCGGGCAAGTTCCGCGGCCCTGCCGAAACCAAGTATGCCGGTATTGTTGTAGGTTCCCGCGCGCCTTCCGTCTTCCTGGTGCCCGCCGTGTATCAGCGGGAAGACCGGGGCCTTCTTCCGTATATAAAGCCCCCCGATACCCTTGGGGCCGTAAATCTTGTGGGCCGATACGGTAAAGTAATCCACCCCCAGTTCTTCAACATTGACCGGAATCTTGCCCGTGGCCTGAACCCCGTCGCTGTGCATCAAAGCGCCCCTTGCCTTCACGAGGCCCGCTATTTTCTTTATATTTTGAACCGTGCCAATCTCGTTATTGGCCATCATCACCGACACCAGGAGGGTTTTGTCGCTCAGCAGGGACTCAAGCTCGTCCAGGTTAATCCTGCCGTACTCATCCACACCAAGAAAACGCACGGGGAAACCCAGCGACTTTAGATATTCGGCTGAATTCAACACACAGGGATGCTCTATCGTGGTGGTAATAATTTCGGTACGCCCTGACTCAAGTACCCTGCCGTCAGGCCCGGAGCCCAGAACACGGGCGGTTTCAAAAACCGTATTGTTCGATTCGGAGCCCCCGGAAGTAAAGGTGATGGTCTCGGCCGCTGTCCCGATAAGGGCGGCTACAGCCTCCCTGGCCTCTTCCACCCGGTTATGGGCCAGCCTCCCTGAACCGTGCATGCTCGAGGCATTACCGTAAACTTCAAAATCATGTATCATGGCCTCCCTCACTTCGGGTCTGAGGGGGGTAGTGGCGTTATAGTCCAGATATATCCTTTTTTCTCCCATACACTACCTCTAGCTCCTAGTATCGCGCAGTATGTTTCCTGTCTAAAGTATACTACTTTAATAGGAATTAAGACAAGGCTTCGCGGCCTTTTCTCCTGCCGGGCGTTGTTGTATTCGTCCCATATATGGAGTATACTGGAATTTCTTTATTGAGGAGTTTTGATGGCGGCCATCACCTTTCCCGGTACAAAACCGGTACCGGGGGACCCGGAATACATTCCCCTCAGGACTTTACCCCGGCCGGAAGACCTGGAAAAAGCCCTGGAGGCTCTCATACTTTCTCCTTCGGGCTGGAGAACCGTTTTCGGCCCGGACGGGGAAAGCAGGGAGGGAACCATAAGCCCGGCCCATGAAGTCATCGCCGCCACAGCCGCCGGTGTTTTTGCCGCGTACCTGAAAAAGAAAAGCGGTCTGGATCATCCCGCTGTCATTCTGGGCATGGACACAAGGCCCACGGGACCTGCCATCGCCGGCCTTATGAGCCGGGTTTTTATTCATTCAGGCTGTTCCCTTATCTATATTGCTATCGCCGCGGCCCCTGAAATCATGGCCTATGCCCGGAGCAAGGGAGTCCAGGGCTTTGCCTATATTTCGGCAAGCCACAATCCCGCCGGCCATAACGGCCTCAAATTCGGCCTTTGCGACGGCGGGGTTCTTGAAGGTCCCGAATCGGTTTTGTTAAGCGAAATGTTCAGGTCGCGCATAACGGAAAGGGACGCCATTGACAAGGCCCGCCTGGCGGTGCAAAATGCCGATACCCGCCTGCTTGTTACATGTTATGCCGAGGCCCCGCTTTATAAAAAGGAAGCCCTCGCGGCCTATGGAACCTTTGCCGGGGAAATAGCCGCCGGGCCGGATGTACCATCCGGGACAGGCAGCGGGCCTGGGGCAGACGGCATACCCGGCGTTTTGTCGGGGGACCTCTTTTCCCTGATACGCATGAGCCTTGCGGAGAACCCCCTGGGCGTACTCGCCGACTTTAACGGTTCGGCGCGGACCGTAAGCATAGACAGGGATTTTTTTAGCGGCCTCGGCCTCCGCTTTGCCTGTATCAACGAAAACCCCGGCAGCATTGCCCACCGCATTGTACCTGAGGGCGAATCCCTCATTCCCTGCGCCCTGGCTCTGGAAGAAAAACACGCCGGGGATACTTCGTTTGTTATGGGCTATGTACCTGACTGTGACGGCGACCGGGGGAATATTGTTTTTTGGGATGAAGGTCTTAAAAAGGCCCGTACTCTGGAAGCCCAGGAGGTCTTTGCCCTGACCTGTGTGTCCGAGCTTGCCTTTCTTGTATGGAGCGGGGTCCTTAAATACGACAACAAGGGCAACGCCCTTGCCAGGGCGGCCATAGCGGTTAACGGCCCCACCTCGCTCAGGATAGACCGCATAGCCGGGGCCTTTGATATTCCGGTGTTCCGCTGCGAAACCGGAGAGGCCAATGTGGTGGGCCTTGCCCGCAAGCTCAGGGAAAAGGGCTATCTGGTCCGTATATGCGGAGAAGGTTCGGCCGGGGGCAGTATCATCCATCCCCAGGCCGTGCGGGACCCCCTTTCATCCGTCATGGCGCTGGTAAAAATCCTCACCCTGAAAAGCGTAAAGGACAGGCAGGGCCTTTATGAAATATGGTGCGACTTGTCAGGCCAGACTGAAATGTACCGCGAAGATTTTACCCTCTCCGACATCATCGCCTCTCTCCCGGCCTTTACCACCACCGGCATCTATACCCCCGAGGCCCAGCTTGCGGTACAGAAGGGCGATCACGCGAAACTCAAAAAACGCTATCAGAACATTTTTCTTTCCGAATGGGAAGGGAAAAAAGAACGCTTACGGGAACGCTGGGGCATCACCGGCTGGGAAGCGGCGGCCTTCACCGGAAGCGCCGAAAAGCGGGGCCTCATCTCTTTTGAGGAAGCCGGGCGGGGAGGATTGAAAATTCACTTTATGCATGAAAGCGGCCGCGTTACCGCTTCGATCTGGATGCGCGGTTCGGCAACCGAACCTGTTTTCCGGGTCATGGCCGACGCGGAAGGCTCAGACACAAGGCTTGAGAAGGAACTTATAGAATGGCAGCGTCATCTGGTAACCCTTGCCGCGTCATCAGGACAGGAGTAAACAAAAGGAATCATTATGGGAATACGGGGAGAAATTTTTTCAACCAAGGTCAATCTGCAGAACAGAACCTATTTTTTCAATGTCAAGGAAAACCGCCTCGGCGATCTCTACCTCAATATTGTTGAAAGCAAGAACCGCGATACCGGCGGCTTCGACCGCCAGTCGGTCATACTTTTTGCCGACGACCTGGGGGATTTTCTCAAAGGCTTTGACAGCGCGCTTAAAGTGCTGGAAAAAGCGGTACGGGAAAAGAAGCGGGGCGGCCGGGACGCTTCCGCGAAAGAAGAGCCGCGATATGAAAGCGGCGCTTCCGGCCGGGAAAGCCGCCCCAGGGAAGGAAAGCCAGCCCCCGGCCGGAGAGGCGAAAGGAATCCCCCGGACCATGACAGGCCCCGGAAAAGCCGCGTCGTGCGGACGAAAAAACCGGACTATTCCGGGGAATAGCGGCGG
>JAISCK010000084.1 GCA_031265635.1 Spirochaetaceae bacterium | reverse complement strand
CCAAGTGTTTTTTGAACAGCCTCATATAACAATCCCGCAGACTGTGGTATAGTGCATCATTGTGGCCGATCACCTGATTTCCAAAAATACATGGACCGCCGTAGCCCTCTGCGCCCTGGGCGCGGAAAAAGTCGTCGCCAATGAACTGCGAAAGCTACAGTTTGCCATACTCGACGCGGCCCACGGCCGGGTCCGTTTTGTAAGCGATATAGCGGGGCTGTACCGGGCGCTCATGTCCCTCCGGGCCGCCGACCGCCTGCTCCTCGAATGCGGCCGTTTCCCCGCAAGGGATTTTGACGGGCTTTTTGCCGGGACCGGGGCCGTCCCCTGGGAGGCTCTGGTGCCGCCGGGCATGGGCCTCAAGGTCGTCAAGGCACGTTCCGGCCGCTCGCTCCTTGCCGCCGAGACCAGCATACAGGCGGTGGTACACAAGGCCGCGGCCCAGCGCCTCTGTACAGCCCATAAGGTTGAAAGGCTGCCTGAGGACACCGGCAGCGGAAAAACGCCCGCTGCGGAGCTGCGGGTCTATATTGACAAGGACACGGCGCAGCTCCTGCTCGACCTTTCGGGGGAACCGCTTTTTAAGCGGGGGTACAGGACCGAGGGCGGCATTGCCCCTTTGCGGGAAACCACGGCGGCAAGCCTTATCTTTCTTTCGGGCTGGAAGCGCAAATTCCCCCTGTATGACCCGTTTTGCGGGTCGGGAACCATAGCCATAGAGGCAAGCCTCTACGCCTGGGACATGGCCCCGAACCTGGGCCGTTCCTTTGCCCTTTCCTCCCTGGCAATAGGCGACAGTACACTGGAAGCAGCCATACGCGCCGAACTCCTTGGCCGCATCAATACCGAAAGGACCATACGCATAGCGGGAAGCGACAGCAGCCGGCGTTCCGTATCCCTGGCCGAGTCAAACGCCTGGCGGGCCTATGCCATAGCCAGGGGCATGGAGCCGGGCCGGGGCATACAGGGCGGCGAAAAACTCCCCTTTATGCCCGGCTTCGCGGCCATTCCCATGACCCAGGCAAAGGCCCCGGCGGAAACAGGCTTTATCATCACCAATCCGCCTTACGGCAAACGCCTGGGCGAACGGGAAGAATCCGAGGCCCTGTACCGGGACATGGGCGCGCTGCGTACACGCTTTCCCGGCTGGAAACTTGCCGTCATAAGCGACCATCCGGGCTTTGAATCCTGTTTTGGCAGGGAAGCCGATTCGGTCAGAAAGATAACCAACGGCGCCATAGATTCATTTTTTTATGAATTTACGTCGCTATAGGAGGGTACCATGTCAATAGTGGTTGAACATGAGAAACGGCGCAAAGAAATACTCGAAAGGGCCCTGGATGTCTTTGTGGACGAGGGGTTTGAGGACGCGACCTTTCAAAAAATCGCCGACCGCTGCGGTATTACCCGGACCACCCTGTATATTTACTTCAAAAATAAAAAGGAAATTTTTAACTACAGCATCAAACAGCTCCTCCAGGAGCTTGAGGCGGATATTACCCTCGCCGAAAAACAAAAAAACCTCCATTCCGCCGATAAACTTATCAAGGTGCTTACCCTGATAGTCGGGCGGCTGGAAGAAAACCAGCGGCTTCTGCATGTTATTCTCAATTATCTCCTCTATCTTTCCAAAAGCGAAACCAACCCGGACAGCCGGGTCAGGCGGCGGACCATACGGCTGCGCCATATAATCGCCGGCATGGTCATCGCGGGCATCAAGGCGGGGGAGCTGGCGCCGGTTAATGTAAAGACCGTTGATGATCTGCTATACGGCCTCCTGGAATGCGCCATATTCCGTCTTGTGGTACTGCACCGGACTTCGGCGTCGGAAATCAACGAGAGTATCGCGCTGGTTGTAAATAAATTACGAATACATTGAATTTGTTTCAAATTCAGCAGTTTGGGAACAGCGTAATTGAAAGATATGGCTGTTTACTGTAAAATTTGAAAGGCAGGCTTTTTATAAGGCCGGGATATTATAAAGGAACTATCATGGCTATACTTGGAATCATTAATGCTGATCTCGATATTAAAGCAGCGATAGAAGCCGCTTTTACCGGGAAAGATGACTGCGAGCTGAAATTCCTCTCAAAAAGAGAGAACATCCTTGAATTCCTCAATTACGAACTTCCCGAAATCGTGGTCATTAATTTTTCCGATCTCCGTCTTGACGTGGAAAAAGCCATCGCCTATATCCAAAACGACAAATGGCTGGCAAATAATTTCGGCATAGTGGGCATCTTTTCCGGCGACCGGGACCAGGAAGAAAACCTCCTTGCCAAATACCGGGACATCAATGTTCTCAGCCTGCTGGAAAAAAACCGCATACGGTCCCATCTGGTAAAAAGCATCGACATAATCAGGGAAAACTACCAGATTATCTTTCAGCGTGAGTTTACCAGGGAACTGGTCTGCGGCGCTACCGGCAGCTTTGTGCTTGAAAATGACATACTGGCCGTTCCCCTGTACGCCTGCATAGGGGCTACTATTCTTTCCCAGCGGGGCTGCATCAATCCCGAAAAAAAAATGCACCTCCAGCTTGCCCTGGACGAACTGCTTGTAAACGCCATTGAACACGGCAACTGCGCCATAAGCTATGACGAAAAAACCGAGGCCATGGAAAACGGCAAATCAGTGGTAGACCTGGTTACGGAACGCTGCAAAAAACCCGGCGTCAGGACCAAGCAGGTGGATTTTCAGTGGGAAATCAAAAACGATCAGACCATATTCACCATCAGGGACCAGGGAGAAGGGTTTAATGTCCGGGCAAACCTCAAAAAAATCAAGGAACAGGACATTACCAGTACCCACGGCAGGGGCATCAGGCTTGCCACCATGTTCTCCAATCAGCTTAAATACAACAAAAAGGGAAACCAGGTAAAACTCACCATCAACCACGATACCACCGTAGAACCCGATGTGCCCGCGGGCTTTTCCGGGGAACAGGTCGTTTCGGTAAAGAAAGGCGATATTGTTTTACGGGAAAACGAACCCAGCGATTTCCTTTACTATATCGCCAGCGGCAGATATTCGGTCATTCACAAGCGGAAACAGGTGGGCTCCCTCGGCCCCCAGGATATTTTTATGGGCGAAATGTCCTTTCTCCTCAACCAGAAACGTTCCGCCAAAGTCAAGGCGGAAAGCGCGGGCCGCCTCATACTCCTTACCAGGAAAACCTTCATCGACGTGATACGCAAATACCCCCATTACGGCATCTTCCTCTCAAAACTTCTGGCAAAGCGGCTTGTACGGAGCAATGACCAGAACGCGGATCTCGCAAAGCAGATAAAGGGAACGTGA
>JAISCK010000255.1 GCA_031265635.1 Spirochaetaceae bacterium | reverse complement strand
TTGTATACCTCTATAGAAGGCAGATTCCGGCTTTTGACGCCAAAAATCATACAGCCCCTGGGGAAGGCGGCGTCCCAGGTAACATGAAAATGAAGGCATTTGAGGCAGTCCGGGGCTTTCCGGGGGTCCTGATTTTCCATGCTGCTGTATTGTAACATTTGACAGCTGCGCTTCAATAGGGTATCTTCGTAAAATGGAGTATTTATCCGGGATTTCAGCTTCATCGGGTATTGCCATTGGCAAAGCCTTTCTTTATCTGGACGATGACGCTCCTGAAATTCCGCGTTACGGGATTCAAAAAGAACAGGTCGTAAAGGAATGGGAGCGTTTTCTCTCCGCCGTTGGCGAAGCCCGTGCGGAAGTCGCAAAGCTCCTTGAGGCTTCTTCCCGCGAGATGGGCCGGGAACAGACGGAACTGCTCGAAGCCCACCTCCTGATGCTTGAGGACGAAGAATTCCAGGGCCGTATTAAGGAAACGCTTGAGGAACGCCTTGAGAATATTGAATGGGTGATACGGGATATTGCCCATGAGCTTACCCAGAAACTGCTGTCTTCCCCCGATTCCTACCTCAGGGAAAGGGCGGTGGATATAGCCGATGTGGCCAGGCGCGTTATCTATAAACTGCTTTCTTTCAGGAGATTTTCTCTTGCCGATCTTACCGGGGATGTGATTCTGGTTGTCCATGATCTCAGTCCCATGGATGCCTTTGTCATGAACAAGGAACGGGTCAAGGGTATAGTCATGGATATGGGAAGCCGTACTTCCCATACGGCCATACTGGCCAGGGCCTTTGAAGTCCCCGCCGTGCTGGGCCTTTCCAGGGCAACAAGGCTTATTGATGACGGCGGGCAGATTATTGTTGACGGTACGGCAGGGCAGGTCGTGATAGACCCTGACGCCCGGACCTTAAAGCGCTACAAAAACGCTTTTTCCCGGTACCGGCGCAGCGCCAAAGATCTGCTTCAATATAAGGATTATCCCGCGGAGACTACTGACGGCCACAAGGTGATTCTCAAGGCCAATATTGAATTTCCCGAAGAAGCTGAACAGGCGCTGCGTTACGGCGCGGAAGGCATAGGGCTCTACCGCTCGGAATTTCTCTTTCTCAGCCCCGGCCATCCCGCCGAAGAAGAAGTTCAGTACCAGGCATACCGTAAGGTGCTTAAATCTATGGGCGATAAGCCTGTTACCATCAGGACCCTGGATTTGGGCGGCGACAAGCTGCTTTCCAGTATTCAGGACAGCGACGAAAAAAATCCCCTTCTGGGCTGGCGGGCGGTGCGCTTCTGCCTCTCCCTGCCTGAGCTTTTCAAAACCCAGCTCCGCGCCCTGCTCCGCTGTAGTGTTGAAGGAAACCTAAGGATCATGTTCCCCATGATTTCCGGCATGGAAGAGCTGATTGACGTGCTTGCGTTTTTTGAAGAAGCCAAGGAGGAATGCCGGAAAAAGGGGCAGCCCTATAACGAAGATATGCCTGTGGGAATCATGATTGAAATTCCCGCGGCGGCGGTAATGGCCGACGTGCTTGCGAAAAAGGCGGATTTCTTTTCGCTGGGAACCAACGATCTTGTTCAGTACAGCCTGGCCGTTGACCGGGGCAACGAAAAGATAAGTTATCTTGCCCAGCCCTTTCATCCCGGCGTGCTCCGCCTTCTTAAAACAACCATTGACGCTGCGCATAACCAGGGCATCAAGGCGGCCCTGTGCGGAGAACTGGCCGGCGACCCCTATGCCGCGCCCCTGCTCCTCGGATTGGGCCTCGATGAATTCAGCATGAACGCCTCGGCGCTTCCCCTGGTCAAAAAAATTATCCGGGACTCGTCAATGGAGGACTGCGGGGCTCTGGCCGCCGAGGCCCTTGCCTGTTCTTCCTGGCAGCGCATCGCTCTTCTTACCGAAGAATGGATGGCGGAATTTTTCTCCGATGAATGAATACCTGAATCTGCCGACCGTTGTTCTTGCCGGCAGGCCCAATGTGGGCAAATCAACCCTTTTTAACCGGCTGCTTCACCGGCGCCGTGTCATCACCGATCCCACGCCCGGCGTAACCAGGGACCCGGTGGCGGCAGTGGCCCATATCGCGGGCAAGCCGCTGCGCCTTGTGGATACCGGAGGGTTCCGCCTTGAACGGGAGGGCCTTGACGAACTTGTGGTTGAACAAACCCTCAAGACCCTCAAGGAAGCCGATCTCATCGTGCTGCTCCTTGAGCCGGGGGACCTGACTCCAGAAGACGAGGAATTCATAGAATTTTTGCGGCCCTTTATAAAGCGCCTCATCATTGCGGTCAATAAAACCGAAGGCGGGCGGCTGGAAGCAGCCGCGTGGAATCTGCTTTCCTTTGGCTTTGAGAAAATTTTTATGATCTCCGCGGAACATGGCGACAATATCACTGTGCTTGAGGAGGCCATTGTTTCCCGGCTTGATTTTTCCCGCGTCAAGACTGTTGACGGAGATGCCCGTCCCATACGCATCGCCCTTCTGGGAAAGCCCAATACCGGCAAATCAACCCTTTCAAACCGGCTGACCGGATCTGCGGCTTCCATAGTCAGCGAGATTCCCGGTACTACCCGCGATGTGGTTGAGGGGAACTTCACCTATAAAAAAAATACCTTTCAGGTTCTGGACACGGCGGGGATACGGCGAAAGAGCAAAGTAACCGAAAATATTGAATACTACTCGGTGAACCGCGCGGTAAAAAGTCTTGATGAAGCCGACCTGGTCTTTCTCATGATAGACGCCCAGGAAGGTCTCAGCGATCAGGATAAAAAAATAGCCGGTCTTGCCTGTGAACGGGGCAGGGGCGTGATTCTTGTATTGAACAAATGGGACACTATGGCGGACATAAAAAATACCTTTACCGCTGTTTCAGACCGCATACGGTTTCTCTTTGGCCAGATGGAATACGCTCCCATCATCCCGGTCAGCGCTAAAGACGGCACGGGAATTGACGAGCTTTTGAAGACGGCGGTCAGGATGTACGGCCAGCTTACCAGGCATATTGACACGGGCCCCCTCAACCAGGCCCTTGAAACATGGCTGTCCGCCTATCCTCCTCCCATAGGCAGCCGTACCCGCTTCAAGATTAAATATGGTACCCAGGTTTCGGAAAATCCGGTTCACTTTGTTTTCTTTGTGTCCCGGCCCCACGCGGTAAGCGAGGCGTACAAATCATATTTACGAAAACGCATTCAGAAAGATCTGGGCTATGGTCTTGTCCCGGTTATCATTGAAATGAGACCGTCGCGGAAGGACAGGAAGAAGGAGTAGCTGTGGCGTCCTATAGTATCGGCGACGCGGAGCGGCTTTTGGGGGTCAGGTCCCATGTGATCCGGTATTGGGAAAAGGAAGTCAGCCTCATCCAGCCCAGAAAGGATATTTCGGGCCGCAAGAAGTATTCGGGCGGGGACCTCCGCCTGCTCCTCCGCCTTAAACACCTTCTGTACAAACGCCGCTTTACCGTCGAGGGCGCGCGGGAACAGCTCATCAGGGAAATGTCCGGCCTTGATTCAGAACTGCGGGCCGAACTTGAGGAAATACGCTTTGGCCTTATGGATCTTTTTTTTATGGGCCGCCATGTTGAAAATTCTTCCGGCATGGATGATGGCGGTGCCCGCGAAGGAGCGGATGATTTATGAGCGGGAAAGATGCCGGCATAAAAACAGAACTCGAAGAACTCATGGTTCTTATTGAACAGACCTTTCCCCTTGAAAAACGTTTCAGGCAGGATCTTCCCCATGACACGGCCCGGCTTTCACGGCTCCTCACCTATGAACGGGAAGAAAGGGAAGACGGCTATATGGGAAAGGCCGCCCTGCTGGGAGCCTACCTCAGATATTTTTTACCCTGGAATGTGTACCGTTTGTCCCGTATTCTTCCCGGGCTTCCCCTTGCCCTTAAAGACGGGGATTTGCTTCTTGACCTCGGCTCAGGGCCGTTGACCTTTCCCGCGGCCCTGTGGCTGTGCCGAAAAGAATTCCGTTCCCT
>JAISCK010000208.1 GCA_031265635.1 Spirochaetaceae bacterium | reverse complement strand
CTTTGCGCGACGGCTTCCCGCACGCCGGGAAAACCGGGATTGGGCATATAGCCGTGGCTTCCCTTCGCGTCCTCGGAGGCAAGGCGGACAAGGACTTCGTGAAAAGCCGGAGGCGGCTCCAGGTCGGGATTGCCTATGGAAAAATCAAAGACCCTGCCGGCGCCGTACTTCTTTTTAAGTTCACTTCCTTCCTCAAACATCTTCCGTATCATTGAGGAACCGGCGAGAGCGCCCTTCACCGCTTTTGCTATGGCCATATCTTCTCCTTAAAGGCGTCAGACCAGGGTCCGCGCTATGCGCACTATATCGGCGAAAACCCCGCCGGCCGTAACTTCGGCCCCGGCGCCCGGTCCTTTGACTACCAGGGGCAGGCTTGAATAGCGGTCGGTGGTAATCACCACCATATTATCCGCGTCCACCAGGGAACGGAAAGGACTGTCAGGGGCCTCGGGCCTGAGGGCAAGTTCCGCCCGGCCCGCCTCGATGAGCGCCACATAACGGAGCGCCCTGCCCGACGCTTCCGCCTGCTTCCTCCGCTCTTCAAAGGCCCCGTCGCTTTTTTCAAGTTCGCCAAAAAAGGCGTCCACATCCTGAGCCCTGAAACAGGCTTCGGGCAGTATGGGTTCAATGCTCACCTGTTCAAATTCCAGGGGCATGCCGCACTCCCTGGCCAGCACCAGGGCTTTCCGCGCCGCGTCCATGGCGTTAAGGTCATCACGGGGATCAGGTTCCGTATAACCCCTGGCCCTGGCTTCCCGCACCAGGGCGGAAAAAGTTTTTGTCCCGTCAAAATTATTGAAGATATAACTGAGGGTTCCCGAAAGCACCGCCTCGATGCGCCGTACCGTATCTCCCGAAAGATGAAGGTCCCTGAGGGTCGAAATCACCGGAAGCCCCGCGCAGACCGTGGTCTCGTACAGATAGGGTATGCCCTTTTCCCTGGAAAGCCCGGTAAGCCCGCTATAGTATTCATAGGCCCCGGAATTGGCCCGCTTGTTGGGAGTAACCACCGGAATCGAAGAGGCAAGAAGTTCCCCATAGGTCCGGGCAACGGTGTCGCTGGCGGTACAGTCACAGAAAGCGGTATTGGGAAGATTATAGGATTTCATCCTTTTGATGAATCCGGAAAGTTCGAAGGGCTCCGCCTGCCGCGCTTCGTCCATGAGCAGGGTCTTTGCCCCGCCGGGGCTGATACCCTCGCTGTCAAAAAGCATGCGCCGCGAATTGGCGAGGCCGGTAAGGTTTATCCGTATCTTGTGTTTGTCGGCAAGAATGATCCTGTGCCTTTCAAGCTGCTTGAGCAGGGTGCCGCCTATGAGCCCCGTCCCCACAAGGAAAAGATTTACCGACCGTATGCCGGCGAGGAAAAAGGCTTCGTGTATGGCGTTAAGGGCCTTGGCCGTATCTTCCTTGCGTATAACCGCCGAAATATTAAGCTCCGAGGAACCCTGGGCAATGGCAACCACATTGATGCCGTTTCGCCCCAGCGCGTGAAACACCTTGCCCGCAACGCCAGAACTCCGTTTCATTCCGGCGCCCACAACGGCGATTATGGCCATGTTGAGTTCCAGTATGGGAGGGTCTATCAGCGCCGAAGCTATTTCCCTTTCAAAATTTTTGGAAATAGCCTCTACCGAAAGACGGGCGTCTTCGGGACGCACGGCAAAACATATTGAATATTCGCTTGAACCCTGGGTGATGAGTATAACGCTTATGTTTTTCGCCGCCAGAGCGCCGAAGAGGCGGGAAGAAAAACCCGCGACTCCCGCCATGCCTGAGCCCTGAACCCTGATAAGGGCTATGTCTCCCATAGAGCTAATGCCCTGTATGGGATATTTCCCCGGCGCGCCGTCCCTGCTTATCCTTGTTCCCTCGCCCCTGGGGTTAAAGGTATTTCGTATCCTTATGGGAATGCCTTTTTCCAGGGCGGGCTTTACCGTGGGAGGGTGAAGCACCTTGGCGCCGAAATGGGAAAGTTCCATCGCCTCAACATAGGAAATGGCGTCTATCCTGAAAGCGTCTTTTACCAGCCGGGGATCGGCGGTGAGTATGCCGTCTACGTCGGTCCAGATTTCAACCTCTTCGGCGTTAAGGGCCGCGCCGAAAATCGCCGCGCTGAGATCGGAGCCGCCCCTGCCCAGCGTCGTGGTTTCGCCGCTTCCTGTGGCGCCTATAAAACCGGCGGCCACGACAAGGCCGGTCTGTTTCGCCATGTAATTTTTGATGCGCAGATAACTTTCTTCGGGAAAGAAACGGGCGTTCCCGAAATTGTCATCGGTTATGATAAGCTCCCTGGCGTCGCAGTATTCGGAGGGCCGTCCCGCGCCGGTAAGCACGCGGCTTATGAGGACAGCCGAAATTCTCTCCCCGAAACTCATGATATAATCAAGGACGCGGGGAGTAAGCTCCCTGAGCACCCCTACCCCGTCAAGAAAACGGCCCAGTTCTCCGAAGCTGTCCCGTACAAACGCCGACGCTTCTTTCCCTGATTCACCTGAAAGCAGGGCGCCGTGGAATTCCTCATGGCGCTTTTCAAGGACGCGAAGGTCTTCCCGGTATGTCAGGTCTCCCAAGGTGGCCTTTTGGGCCATGCCGATGAGGGCATCGGTAACTCCAGACAGGGCCGAAACCACAATGACCTGTACCCGGTCCAGGTGTTCGCTGTCCCCCACTATCGCCAGTATCTGTTTGACCGCTTCCGCGGAACCTACCGAGGTGCCGCCAAATTTAAGCACTACCATATACATAGAATTGATAAACTTTTTTGGAGGAAGTATCAAGGTAGGGCCGGCAATTCCCGGTTTATCCCGGCGGGAAGCGAAAGGCCGGAAAGACGTTCCGGGAACATTTGGGGGCCTGGGTCCCTTTAGCGCTCCGGCCTGAAAAACCCGAACAGGCTGCCGCAGAAGCCCCCCGCGATGTGGGCAAATTCGGAAATGTTGTTGGAAGAAAAAGAATTCAAAAGTTCCCTTCCCAGGTAGAGGAGCAGGACCAGGATAAAAGTCAGGGGGATTTCTCCCCGGTTAAAATTGGTAAACGAGACAAGGAGTATCATCATAAAGACCACGCCCGAAGCCCCGAGCAGGGAGGCGGAAAAAAACAGCGCGTTGATAATTCCGGTTACCAGGGCGGTGATGAGTATCATCACGACAAGGGAAAGGGAACCGTAGGTTTCTTCGAGGATGGGTCCTATGAGAAGTATGATAGAAAAATTTGAAATCAGGTGATTCCAGTTCGCGTGGCCTATCACATGGGTAACAAGCCCCGCCCAGCTCCGTATATCGGTGAGGGAAAAATTCGCCCTTCCCGGGGACAGAAACCAGTTCCGCGTCAAAAACGGCAGCAGGGTCTGGGAAAGCAGAAGCACAAGCACGCTTAAAAAGGCATAGCTTAAAACCACCGGGGCGTTGTACTTGATGCTCATGAAGCGCCTTTGTCCTCGCGCAGCGTCAATTCCACGGGACAGTGGTCAGAACCGTTTACCTCGCTCCGTATGCGGGTCTGTTTTACCCGTTCCATGAGGGGCTCGTCCACGCAGTGATAATCAATACGCCACCCCACATTCCGCTCCCTGGAGTTCATGCGGTAGGACCACCAGGAATAATGGCCTCCCTCGCCGGGGTGGAGACGCCGGAACGTGTCAACATAGCCTGAGGAGGTAAAGAGGTCCATCCAGGCCCTTTCCTCGGGGAGATAACCGGCATTGCCCTCATTCTCTTTGGGCCGCGCCAAATCTATAGGCGTATGGGCTATGTTGTAATCGCCGCAAAGCACTATATGTTTTTTTGAGGCTCTCAGGGCGTCGCAGCGCTGTTTTATAGCCGCGCAAAAGGCAAGTTTATAGCCCAGCCTTGCCCCGGCGTCCTGGGAATTGGGAAAATACGCCGAAATCACCGCCAGGCTGCCAAAAAAGGCCAGAAGCACCCTGCCTTCATCGTCAAATTCGCCCGCGCCGAGGACTTCAACCTTGTCCGGTTCTGTCCCGCAGTACATGGCGACTCCCGAATAGCCCGCTTTTTTGGCGCTGCTCCAATAGGAATGGTACTTTTTTGCCTTTCCCGACCGGGGATGAAGCAGTTCTTCCGAAAGCTGCCCGGGCCTGGCCTTGGTCTCCTGGACACAAAGCACATCGGGTCTTTCTGCCTCAAGCCAGGGAATCAGGCCCTTTTTTTCCGCCGACCGTATGCCGTTGACGTTCCATGATATAATACGCACAGGGCAAGTATAAAACGCCGAACACCGGAAACGCAAGGCCGCAAGACCATCAGGGCAAAAGTACATAGCTCCGGCGGCGATTGTTTTTTAGGGTGTTTTTGTATATTCTATAAAGAGGCGTGGTATGGGGAGTACGCAGACAGCGGCCAGGACCGGCAACAAACTTACGGAACCCGGACAGTACCGGGTCATACTTCTCAATGACGACTATACCAGCATGGAATTTGTGGTGGAAATTTTGATTGGCGTGTTCCACAAGGAAGAGGCCGAGGCTACCCGCATCATGCTGGATGTACATCGCAAGGGCCGGGGTATGGCGGGGCTGTATACCTTCGATATCGCGGTTACCAAGACCGAGCAGGTACACAGCCTTGCGCGGCAGCATGAGTTTCCCCTTCGCTGTCTTGTGGAAAAGGCGTAAAACCGCCGGGACGGCGCGATGGGGTTCTTTCAAATTTGAAATTTTGAAAGAGCAGCCTTAGATGTAAAAGGAGTTTTTCGCATGAAAATCAGTCCCCATGTGCAGGCCATCATAAACGCGGCCTATACCGAAGCCAGGGCCCGGAATCATGAATACCTCACCCCTGAACATATACTCTATGCCGCCCTGACCTTTACCGAGGTCAGGGATATACTCAACGCCTGCGGGGCGCGGGTAGACCAGATAAAACACGGCATGGAAAATTATTTTGAACAGAGGGTGCCTGTCATAGAAAACAGGGAACCCGTGCAGACCGTGGGGTTTCAGAGCGTTCTCGAAAGGGCCGTGCTCCAGAGCCAGAATTCCGAAAAGGAAAGCCTTGACATAGCCGACATACTGGTATCCCTTTTTGACGAAGAGCGGAACTACTGTTCCTATTATCTGCGCAAGTCGGGCATAGAACGGCTTTCCCTCCTGGATGTGCTTTCCTACGGGGGAGACCTCAATTTTCACAAGTCAGGCGGGCGGGAATTCGGCAGGGGGCAGGGCTCCGGCGAGCGGAGCGAAGCGGGCGGCGAGGATGACGTTTTTGAGCAGACAGGCAGGAGCAGGCCCAGCGTCAAGAAAAGCGCCCTTGAGCGTTACGCGACGGAACTTACCGCCCTTGCCCGCAGCGGCCGGCTTGAACCGGTCATAGGCCGCGAGGCAGAGCTTGAGCGCACTGTCCAGGTACTGTGCAGACGCCTTAAAAACAACCCCGTCCATGTCGGCGATTCGGGAGTGGGCAAAACCGCCATCACCGAAGGACTTGCCCAGCGTATCGCATCGGGACAGGTTCCCCCGGCGCTGAGGGATTTTTTAATCTTTTCCCTTGATATGGGCGCCCTTGTGGCGGGAACAAAATACCGGGGAGATTTTGAGGACCGGGTTAAAAAAGTTGTGGACGAAATGCTCAAAAAAGAAAGGGCCATACTTTTTATTGACGAAATCCATACTCTGGTCGGGGCGGGATCGGTATCGGGCGGCGCCCTTGACGCGTCAAATCTCCTTAAACCGGCCCTCAGCTCAGGAAGGATACGCTGCATAGGTTCCACGACCCATGAGGAATACGGAAAATTTTTCGACAAGGACCGGGCCCTGTCCCGGCGCTTCCAGAAGATCGACATAGAGGAACCTTCCGAATCCGATACCCTGGCCATACTCAAGGGTCTCAAGCACAAGTACGAGGAATACCACCATGTACGGTATTCCGACGAGGCCCTTGAGGGCGCGGTAAGGCTTTCGGCCCAGTTCATAAACGAAAGGCGGCTCCCCGACAAGGCCATAGACGTGATTGACGAGGCCGGGGCCTTTGCCCGTATCGAAGACTATAAAAACCGGACGGCCACGTCCAACGCGGAAACCGTTACCGGCGACAGGGCCGGATACCCCGCGGAAGAAGCGCGGGAAGCGGAGGTCATCGACATAGGACTGCGCCAGATAGAAACCGTGGTTTCCCGCATAGCCCATATCCCGGAACGTTCGGTGAGCGAAAACGAAAAAGACAAACTCCTGGGCCTTGACACAAAACTCAAGAGCCTCATCTTCGGGCAGGACAGCGCGGTGGACGCCGTTATCAGGGCGGTCAAAAGGTCCAGGGCGGGTTTTCGTTCAGGGAACAAACCGGTGGCAAGTTTCCTCTTTGCCGGGCCTACCGGAGTCGGAAAAACCGAGCTTGCCAAAAACCTCGCGGAAATTCTCGGCATTCCCATGCACCGTTTTGACATGAGCGAATACCAGGAAAAGTACACTGTTTCCCGGTTCATAGGCGCTTCCCCCGGCTATGTGGGCTATGAGGAAGGAGGGCTCCTTACCGAGGCGATACGCAGGCAGCCCCACGGCGTGGTACTCCTTGACGAAATAGAAAAGGCCCATCAGGACATCTACAACATACTGCTCCAGATAATGGATTACGCCACCCTCACCGATAACCAGGGAAGAAAGGCTGATTTCCGCAATGTGATACTCATCATGACCAGCAATGCCGGAGCCAGGGATATAGGCAAAAACCTCATCGGCTTCGGCGACAGGGTAACGGACGACTCCGAAGTTGACAGCGCCGTGGAAAAAATCTTCACCCCCGAATTCCGCAACCGCCTTGACGCGGTGGTCCACTTTGCCCACCTTTCCAGGGACATTATGATTTCCATAGTGCGGAAGGAACTGAACCTGTTCAGGGTGCAGCTCGCCGAAAAAAAAGTAAGCCTCGATGTTACCGGCGAATGTATCAACCAGCTTGCCTCTGAAGGGTACAGCAGGGAATTCGGCGCCCGCAACACGGGAAGGCTCATTGAGGACAAGATAAAATCCTTTTTTGTGGACGAAGTGCTTTTCGGCAGCCTGAGCCGGGGCGGCAGGGCGCGGGCCGATTATGTTGACGGCGACTACCGCATCGAGGTTACCGAAACCGGCAAAGCCCTCGCGGAAGAAACCGTAGACGGAGAAAAACAGCCCTGACATGGTTCAGAGGCCGGGCCCTGATCCCGGTTTTCCGTATCTTGACGAAAACCGGCGCTATCAATTCCCCCCCGCCCAGGCGGCAAAAGGCGGCATAGTCGCCGTCGGGGGAAACCTTTCCCCGGGCATGCTCCTTTCGGCTTATGAGCAGGGCATCTTCCCCTGGTACAATCCCGAAGATCCGGTCATCTGGCAGTCTCCTGATCCCCGCTGCGTAATTTTCCCCCATACGCTCCATGTATCCCGTTCCATGGAAAAAATTCTCAAACGCCGTGATTTTGAAATCGCCCTGGACCGGGATTTTCCCGCCATGATCAGGGCCTGCTCCGGGATTCCCCGGCAGGGCGGAACCTGGATTACCCAGGACATTGTGGACGGCTACACCGCCCTCCACAGGCTCGGCTGGGCCCATTCAGCCGAATGCCGGCGGGAAGGACGCCTGGCGGGTGGCTGCTACGGCATCAGGCTGGGAAAAGTCTTTTTCGGCGAATCAATGTGTTCCTTTGTACCCAATGCCTCAAAAGCCGCCCTGCTCACCCTGGCGCGGATCATGTTTGACGACGGCCTTGCCTTTATCGACTGCCAGGTCCCCACGGAACACCTCTTAAGCCTCGGCGCCGGCGTCATCAGCAGGGGCGACTACCTCTACCTGCTCAAAAAAAACCTGGAAGAACACTTTTGCCGCGTAAACCCAGGCGGCGGGTCCCTGGAGGAAAGCGGCCGCGCCGGCCGCAGGGGCAACTGGGGCGTCCTGTACGATATGCGGTAAGAGTGCTATAGTATACTTCATGCACAGTACCGAGAAAGCGGCCGGAAAGGTCCGCGACCGTTATGCCCCTTCCCCCACAGGACTTCAACATATAGGGGGAGTAAGGACGGCTCTTTTCAACTATCTCTTTGCCCGCTCCCAGGGCCCTGATGGTAAATTTCTCCTCCGCCTTGAGGACACCGACAGGACGCGCTTTGACGAGCGCTATGTACAGAACCTCTACGACACCTTTGACTGGCTCGGTTTCCGCTGGGACGAGGGCCCCGATATGGGGGGACCGGCGGGACCGTACATCCAGTCGGAACGTTTTGAACTCTACAAAACATACGCCCGCGAACTTGTCGGGAAAGGCAGGGCGTACTACTGTTTCTGTTCCCCCCAAAGGATCGAAGAAATACGAAAGCAAAGGGAAGCGGCCCGTTCAGGAGAATCAGGCTATGACCGCCATTGCAGGACCATAGACAGCGATGAGGCCGGAAGGCGGGCCGCGTCAGGCGAAAGCTGCGCCATACGGCTGAAAATTCCCCTGGGAGAAACAACCCGCTTCCATGACAGGCTTCTGGGCGATATTGAATGGAAGAACGACGATGTCAATCCCGACCCCGTGCTCCTTAAATCAGACGGTTTCCCGACCTACCACCTTGCCAATGTGGTTGACGATCATCTCATGGGCATTACCCATGTCATGCGGGCGCAGGAATGGATACCTTCAACGCCCCTCCATGTGATCATGTACAGGAGCTTCGGCTGGGAAGCGCCCGTGTTCTGCCACCTTCCCATGGTCATGGGCCAGGACGGAAAAAAACTCAGCAAGCGCCACGGCGCGACCAGCATTGACGAATTCAGGAAACAGGGGTATCTGAGCGAGGCTCTTGTCAACTACATCGCCCTCCTTGGTTCCTCCTATGAGGAAGGAAGGGACCTGTACAGCCTGGAAGAACTTGCCCGCCTTTTCAGCCTGGACAAACTCAACAAGGCACCCGCTGTCTTTGACTATAAAAAACTTGAATGGTATAACGGCCAGTATATACGCATGAAAAGCGACGGCGAACTTGCCGGACTCATCCTGCCCTATGCCCTTGAGGCGGGCCTCTTTGGCAAGGACGGCCCTGACGAGGGCCAGAAAAAAACCTTTACCGCAAGCATGTCCCTCATCAGGGAGCGGCTTGTATTCCCCGGCGAGGCCCCGGCCAAACTCGCCTATCTCTTTGCCGAGCCCCCCCCGCCCCCGCCGGAAGAATTCTTTCCCAAAAAGGCCGGCCTTGCCGAAACCATAACGCTGCTTGAAAAAGTCCTTCCCCTGGTTTCCAAAATGGCCCTGATGAACGATGAGGACGCGGAACAATACATCAAGGATGCCGCCGAAACAGAAGGGGTCAAACTGGGAGACCTCATGATGCCCCTGAGGGTCGCCATAACCGGAGCGCGGGTAAGCCCTCCCCTTTTCGGCTCCCTGCGCCTCCTGGGCAAAGACCGCGCCGTAAGCCGCGTCGAAAGGGCACTGGAAGCCCTGCGCGGCTTATGAGGAGAATAATGCGTTATACATGCGGACGGCTTTTTACACTTTTCCTATTCGTTCTTGCCGCGCAAAATCTTTATTCGCAGCTATTTGAATTCCAGAGTCTTGGATATAACACACGGGAAATAAAATCTTTATCTTCAGGGAGACTACTCGTCAAAGAATATTTCCTTGTAAATTCAGACACCTATTCTAACTGGCATATTTATGATACAGCAAACGCATGGCAGGATAATTCATTGCGGTTTGAAGAATCCATAAATGGCAGGGTCATGGTCCAAAGTTTCTGCCGGTCCTATTATGTTGCCGAATATTTTATATCGGAAAACGAATTGGCGCATAAAATCACCTTTAGTTCGTTTTTTCGTTCTGTGCTTTCTGAGGAAGAACATACCATCATTGACAACAGAATTACAGAGTTTCAAACTAAAGACGGCAGTCATATAGAGAGGTCAACAGAAATTGCGGAAAGTGAAAACGGCGTTAGGATAACGACTGTTGATAACAATTACGGATACAGCGGTTCGAGAGAACCGGGCCGCATGGAGTTTTATTTTTACAATTCCGATCCCCTGTTTGTTGTTGAGATCTTTCTGCACAGATATACAGAGCTTTGCAAAACCCTGTTACAGGCTGATAAGAACAACTATTTAAGAACATACAAAGAAGATTACGAAAGAAATAACGAGGCCAGCTATATCATAAGATTCCTGCGGTGCGGAACCGCCGAAGAATTGGCCATACTCAGAAACTGTATCTTTGCGAAATACGGGTATAATTTTCAAACCAGAAAATGGCTTGACTTTTTTAACACGTATTATGCAAGCAATTACCGGGGCGCCCTTACCAACAGCGAAGTCCTGGCGCTTTTGACCGAAGAAGAAAGGTGGCTTTTAAATTTAATCCTGCAATATGAAAGATAACTCAAGGCGGTCTCTCCGCCAAAAACAGCATAACAAAGGAGCGGCATTGAAAATCCGCGTACTGGAAGCGCCCCTTGACTTCGGCGCGAGCCGCAGGGGCAGCGACATGGGACCTTCGGCGATACGCCTCGCGGGCCTCAAGGAGGCGCTCAAAGAAATCGGCCATGAAAGCGAAGAGAGCTTTCCCCCGGTAAGCGCGCCGGCCCAGGAATACCTTGACGAGGGAGACCCCAGGGCAAAGTTCCTGGAACCCATAGCCCAGGCATGTTCGGTCCTCGCCTCCCAGGTTGAAAAAACCATGGACGAAGGCATCTTTCCCCTGGTACTGGGCGGGGACCATTCCATAGCCCTGGGAACCCTTTCGGGGCTGGGCGCTTTTTACCGGGACCGGGGCGAAACCTGGGGCTGCCTCTGGGTAGACGCCCACGGCGACTTTAACACCCCTGAGACCAGCCCGTCGGGAAACATACACGGCATGTCCCTCGCCGCCGCCTGCGGTTACGGCAGGGAAGAACTCATAATGCTTAACGGGAATTTCAGAAAACTCGACCCCCAAAACACCGCCCTTGTGGGTGTGCGGGACCTTGACCCCCGCGAAAAAGACAATATGCGCAAGGCAGGACTGCGGGTCTACACCATGAGCGCCGTTGACCGCCTGGGCATAGCCGAGACAGCCGGAGAACTCATCCGTTTTTTCAGGGAACGGGTACAGCGCCTCCATGTAAGCGTTGATATGGACGCCCTTGACCCCATGATAGCCCCCGGCGTGGGCATCCCCCTTCCGGGAGGTTTCTCCTACCGGGAAGTCCTTTTCCTCGCCGAAGAACTGGGCGCCTCAGGACTCCTGCGCTCCGCCGAGATTGTCGAAGTAAACCCCGTGCTGGACGTGCGGAACCAGACCGCCAGGATGGCTGTGGAAATAATACGCCGCCTCCTGGGCGGCACCATATACTA